>JAISIS010000148.1 GCA_031261905.1 Burkholderiaceae bacterium | reverse complement strand
CCCCCTGGCAATACCAAGATGGCTGGGTAGCCCTGTCCGGCGCCCTCCCAGAAGGAGTGGGCACATCATGATACTCACGACACGATGCCCGCACTGCCAGACTACCTTCCGGGTCACGGACGACCAGTTAAAACTTTACGATGGCGCTGTGCGCTGCGGCGTCTGCCAGCAGGTATTCAACGGCACGGATCATCTCTTGGCGGATCCGCCCGTCCTTACGGAAAAGCCCGCTGCCACAGCCAGTAAACCGGTCTCCCTGGCTCCCGCACCGACAGCGCCGCCTCCCCGCAAAATAACGCCTGAAGCCAAACCGCAGTCGGCAACGCCACCACCCGCCACTCCCCTGCAGGAAGAATCGGAACCTGTCACTATTTCGCTCGCCGAGGACGATATCAACGCGTCAGTCGGCAGCGGAGCGCTTTTTGACGCGCTGGAAGAAGAACTGTCCGCCATCTCGCTGGAACTGGGGCAGGTTACCGGACAATTATTTGATCCTGCTCCGGAAGACACCTCCGAAGAAGAATACGCCGCTGCCCTGCCTCCACAACGCGCCTTCTCCGCGAATGAAGCGCTCCATGAAGCCCCGCTTTTCCCGGCTTCTCCAGCGCTGAAGCCAAATACCCGTCCGCCCTCTTCATATCCTGATCCGGGCGCGCCCGCCAAAAACACCGTTTATTCCAACGCACCCCGTCTTGACGATGTGGCGGAAATCGCGCCATCCACCGCCATCGAAGCGGAAGTTCTGGAAGCAAATGCTCCCCGGATGCCGCCGCGCCAGGAAACTCCTCGCTTTTCATCGTACCGGCGCGAGCCCGACCCGCTGATGGATGACGCTTTTTACGGTGGGGCGGGTAATGCGGACGATACGGATGAAGAAGCTGACGCCGATGAGCCGCGCTTTGTCCGGCAGGGTCGCGCCAAACAGCAGTCCGGCTTTTTCACCCGGATTCTTGCGGGTGCGGGAACCCTGGTGCTTCTGGGCGCGCTGGCGGTGCAAAGCCTTTACATGTTCTCTGACCGCATCGCCACCTGGTGGCCGCCAGCAGAGTCCGCAGTCACCAGAATATGCGCCACCCTTTCCTGCCCGAGGCGGCTGGAAACCCGGATAGCTGCGCTCTCCATTGAATCCTCCGAATTGCAGCGCATCCTGCAGTCGGGCAACCAGTACGCCCTGTCACTGCTCATCAGAAACAGCGGCTCTTCCTGGCAATCATGGCCGCATGTCGAGCTTACCCTGACGGATATGGACAAGAAACCGATGGTGCGGCGCGTTTTCACACCCGCCAACTACCTGCCGGATGCCGAACGTATCATCAAAGGCATTGCGCCCTGGTCTGAAACACCTGTCAAACTCTACCTGGACATCAAACCAGAATCAGCCGGATCACGGGAAAACTACCGTGTTTCCCTTTTTTACCCCTAACAATGGTACTGCTATGTTCTCTTTGATTTGTGGTTCACTTGCTTACGATACGATCATGTCCTTCCCGGAGCGGTTCTCCGAATCCATACTGGCTGACCAATTGCAGAACATCAATGTCTGCTTCCTTACGCCATCCATGCGGCGCGAATTTGGCGGCTGCGCGGGCAACATCGCCTACAGCCTCAACATGCTGGGCGGTAAACCGCTCATCATGGCCACGATAGGCTCGGACGGAGAAACCTACCTGGAAAGGCTGACCGAACAGAATATCTCCCATCGGCATATCAGGGTTATCAGGAATGCCTTTACCGCGCAAGCCTTTATCACAACTGACCGCAACAACAACCAGATAACCGCGTTTCATCCCGGCGCCATGACCTTTTCATACCAGAACCGGGTTGATGACATCAGCGAGGAGATTAATCTGGCCATCGTTGCCCCGGATGGGCGTGACGGCATGATACAAAACGCCGCTGACTGCGCGAAAAAGGGCATCCCCTTTATTTTCGATCCGGGACAGGGATTGCCGATGTTTACGAAAGACGAACTACGCCACTTCATTGACCAGGCAAGCTATGTGGCGGTCAATGACTATGAAGCCGCCATGCTCACACGGGCGACAGAATGGACAGAAAGCGAAATCGCTTCCCGCGTTACCGCCCTGATCATCACGTGCGGCGAGCGCGGTGCGAAAATCTATACGGGTGCGGAAAAGCTGAATATTCCCTGCGTCGAGGCGGAAAAGATCGTTGACCCTACCGGGTGCGGCGATGCGTTCAGGGCGGGGCTGATATACGGGCTAACCAGCGGGATGGATCTGGCGACGAGCGGCAGGCTTGGCAGCCTGATGGGGGCAATCAAGATTGCGCACCAGGGACCGCAGGCCCATTCACTGACCGCAGGCGAGATTGCAAACCGTTTCGAAAAGGAATTCGGCTACCGGTATTGAAGGGAAGACGGTTACCGACGCGCGCCTGACAAGCGCGCGCCCCGGTTATTCCGGCTCAGGCTGCTTTTTGGGAAAGCGCTTTCAGAGAAGCGGAAAGGCGGCTTTTATGCCGTGCGGCCTTGTTCTTGTGAATCCGTTTTTTATCCGCAATACGGTCAATAATGGATACCGTTTTTGCGAAAACAGCGGTTGCGGCTTCCTTGTCGCCGGCTTCAATTGCTTTTCTGACAGACTTGATTGCCGTACGCAGTGCAGAACGCTGACTGGAATTGTGCGCATTCCTTTTCACTGCCTGACGGGCACGCTTGCGCGCTTGCGCGGTATTTGCCATAAATAATCCTAAAACCTGTTAAATAAGGCGGCTGTCTTCGGATAGAGAAACAGCACGAAATTTTTGCGTAGCTTTTAATTTTAATCGCGTTCCGCATTTCTGGCAATGTTTTTGCCATTTTTATTTTATCTGATCCCCGGTCAGGCTGGAAATACCCCGGTGGAAAAGTAACGGTCGCCCAGATCAGGCGCAATAAAGACTATCGTCGCATTTTCCATTTCTATGGAAAGCCGCAGTGCAATATCGCAGGCCGCCGCCGATGAAATCCCGCAAAAGATGCCTTCCGTCATCGCCAGCCGCCGTGCCATGTGCTCGGCATACGCCTGGTTGGCGGACTCGATCCTGTCCACTTTTCTTTTGTCAAAGAAGCGCGGCATGGAAGTAGCCGTCCATTTCCACATTCCCGAAGTGCGTCCCGCGGTTTCAGGCTCCACACCAATGATATTCACCTTGCTATTTTTCTCTTTCAGATACTGGGAAATACCCATTATGGTGCCGGTGGTGCCCATGCTGCAAATCACATGCGTCACCTTGCCGCCGGTAGCTTCCCAGATCTCTGGAGCGGTTGTTTCATAATGCGCGCGCGGGTTGTCCGGATTGGCAAACTGGTCCAGCGTTACGCCATGTCGTTCGCCCACCATTTTCGCAGCAAGGCTTCTGGCAAACCCCATGCCGGAAAGTTTGGGCGTGAGGATAATCTCCGCACCGTAAGCCTTCATGCACTGCTGCTGTTCGACAATCGTATTTTCAGGCATTACCAGCGTGCAGCGATACCCTCTTCTTGCCGCGATCATGGCAAGCGCAATTCCCGAATTGCCGCTGGTCGCCTCGATCAGCGTATCCCCCGGACGAATCTCGCCCCGCTCTTCCGCATAGCGCACCATGGCAAACACGCTGCGCGCCTTGATGGATCCGGAAGGGTTATACCCCTCAAGCTTGGCCAGTATGACATTGTTCCGTCGCCGGTTTTCCTCACCAGGTAAATTAACCAGTTGCACCAGCGGCGTATTGCCGATAGTACCGTCAATCGTCTGGTAACTCATGCGCTTTCCAGTCATCAGGTTATCCGCCTGTCCATAAGTGCTCTTGCTATTGTACCAACATCCACATACTCCAGTTCCGCTCCGACAGGCACCCCCCTGGCAAGACGGGTTACCCGGATACCGCGCGCCTTGAGCATCTCGCCGATATAATGCGCGGTTGCCTCACCCTCGTTATTGAAGCTGGTGGCCAGCACCACCTCGGTAACCGTACCGTCCGCCACCCGCGCCATCAGCTTGCCCAGGTTTATTTCCCTGGGGCCGATACCGTCAAGCGGCGAAAGGCTGCCCATCAGCACAAAGTATAACCCCTTATAGGCCAATGTCTGCTCAATCATCAACATATCTGCCGGTGTTTCGGTCACACAAAGCAGACTTTGCTCGCGCTCGGGATTCATGCACAACGCGCACACCGTTTCTTCCGTAAACGTATTGCACCGCTCGCAATGCCTGATCCTTTCAACCGCCTCCGCCAGCGCCTGGCTTAATTGCCGCGCGCCGTCCCGGTCATGCTGAAGCATATGGTAGGCGATACGCTGCGCGGATTTCGGCCCGATACCCGGAAGACGGCGCAAGGCTTCGGCAAGCGCAAGCTGGGAAGAACTCGGCTTCACGGCAGTCCTGGCGCTCAGAAAGGCATTTTAAAGCCCGGCGGCATGGGAAAACCTGCCGAAATACTGTTCATTTTTTCCTGCGCCGTAGTTTCCGCCTTCCTGGCGGCGTCATTAAAAGCCGCCGTCACCAGATCTTCCAGCATTTCCTTGTCGTCACCCATCAGCGAAGGGTCAATCGAAACCCTGGAAACATAATACTTGCAACTCATCAGCACCGTCACCATCCCGGCCCCGGCCTGCCCTTCCACAATCGTCTGCCCCAGTTCTTCCTGCATTTTCTGCATATTCTGCTGCATTGCCTGGGCCTGTTTCATCAGGCCCGCCAATTGATTCTTCATAATATTTCCCTGTTAAATAGGTTTAATGGAATCCGGCACGACACTGGCGCCAAACTCGCGCGCCAGCGTTTGCACATAAACATCGCCCTGGATCATTTCTTCCGCTTCCCGCTGTCGGCCCGCGCGTTTTTCCAGGGCATGCTGACTGGCGGTCAGGCCCACCTTCCCAAGCTCGGCTGTCACCTTGATATCGCACTCAAAGCGATTCGCCAGCGCCTGCTTCAATTTTTCCACATTGGCCGGAACCGCCAATGCCGCCACCGGCGCGCGCAAATGAAAATGCGCGCCATGCTCCGTTGGCTTCCAGTGCACCAGTTCCGTCTGTTGCGCCAGTTGCTGGGCCATCCCGCGCAACGGCAGGCTTTCCGCCAGCAGCGGCCAGTTTTCATCCCACACCACCGCGCGGGCGCCCGGTTTCGCCGCTTCAGGCGCTTCCCCGGGCAACACTTCCTCCGCCGGCGCTTCATCAATATCCATCCAGGGCGGCACATCATCCAGCGCCTGCTTTTGCCCTGCATCCGCGCGCGTGAGCTTTTCCGTGTGCACAACCTTTTTATCCGCCGCCTGCGCCTGCACGCTCACCGTTTTTTTTTGCGCGCCGGAAGCCGGTACCGCAGTAGCACTCCGCGCCGCGCCGCCGCCATCATCCGGCTGAAAAGCCAGCATACGCAACAGCGTCATGGTAAAGCCGGCATATTCATCCGGCGCCAGTCCAAGCTCATTACGCCCGTGCGTGGCAATCTGGTAAAACAACTGCACGTATTCCGGATGAAACATCCCGGCAAAGCGCACAATATCATCATATTCCGGCAAATCCTCCGGCAGGGCGGCAGGCGCCGCCTGCGCCAGCGCAATCCGGTTCATCAGGACGGCCAGATCCTTCAAGGCGGAAGGATAAGACAAACTACGCGCCGCCATCTCGTCGGCAATCGCCATCAGCGCGCCGCCATCCCCTGCCGCCAGGCTGTCCAGAATGCGGATAAGAAACGTCCGGTCCAGCGTGCCGAGCATATCCTGGACAGCGTCCAGCGATACACTGCCTGCCGTATAGGCAATCGCCTGATCCGTCAGGGAAAGCGCATCCCGCATGGAACCATTCGCGCCTTCCGCCAGCAGGCGGAGCGCCGGTGTTTCAAAAGTGATATTTTCCTGGCGAAGCACCTGATCCAGATATTCCATGATCAGAAATGGCGGCATCTGCTTGAGATTGAACTGAAGACAGCGGGAAAGCACCGTCACCGGTATTTTCTGCGGATCCGTTGTCGCCAGGATGAATTTGATATAGCCGGGCGGCTCTTCCAGAGTTTTGAGCATGGCGTTGAACGCCTGCGCCGTCAGCATGTGCACCTCGTCGATCATATAGACCTTGAAGCGCGCGGATGTAGGCGCGTAAACCGCCTGTTCCAGCAACTGAAGCATATCGGCGATACCGCGGTTTGAAGCGGCATCCATTTCGATATAGTCCACAAAGCGGTCGGCATCAATGGCCCGGCATGCCTCGCACTCGCCGCAGGGGCGTGAGGTAATGCCTGTTTCGCAGTTCAGCGATTTGGCCAGCAAACGGGAAAGCGTGGTTTTGCCCACGCCGCGCGTCCCGGTAAACAAATAGGCGTGATGCAGGCGCTGGCTTTCCAGCGCGTGAGTAAGCGCGCGAACGACATGATCCTGACCAACCAGGCTTTCAAAACGCCTGGGGCGATATTTGCGTGCAAGCACCAGATAAGACATAACGCCATTTTACCTTGTGGCGCCCTGTTTGATGGCACTGCCGGAAAACCTGCGGCAAGCCCGCCATACAAGACTGCCGGTTACAAAAACAAGAAGGCGAGCCTGATCTGCGGCACTCGCGGAGACTGGCTGTGGCTGCTTCGTTCCCGACCTGACCCGATTCACCATTCCGCAATGCGCAGGGACCCGCCAGTTACCATTGTACAACAAAACCAGCGCTCCCCGAATGGGAGAGGTGCAAATTACCCGGTTATTTTGGCGGTTGTCATCCGGAACATCCCGCTATTCGTTATATAAATATAATACATTTTTATAAAGCGGATGGTTTTGCCAAATCAGGCAATCTCCGGGGCGTAGCGGTAAATTGAGATGCCTTTATAACGG
>JAISIS010000130.1 GCA_031261905.1 Burkholderiaceae bacterium | reverse complement strand
TGCAACCGATCTTGTTGCTGCGTCCGTTATTGTCCGTATCGAAAAAGGCGCTGGAAAGCTGGGCGCGCGAGAAGCGGCTGGCGTGGGTGGAAGATGAGTCCAATGCCGATTTGCGCTATACGAGGAATGCCGTTCGGCTGAAAGTCATGCCGGTCTTGTCCTCGAATTTTCCTGGATTTGAAAAGCGCCTGTTGCGCAGTGCGGGACATATGCAATCAGCCGCGCGGCTGTTGCGCGCGCTGGCGGAAATGGATTTTAACGCCTGCCGTGATGGCGAGGCGCTGGATATTTCCCGGTTGGCGGCACTGGGAAATGACCGTTTTGATAATGTATTACGTTTCTGGCTGGACAGGCAGGGTGTGCGGATGCCTTCCGCCGCCTGGCTGGAATCTGCCAGAACGCAATTGCTGACCGCACGGGAAGACGCGCAGGTACGTCTGGATCTGGAGGGTGGTGTTATCCGGCGTTACCGGCAACGCCTTGTTTTTCAGAAAGCAGAGAAGGTCGCCAAAGAGCAAATGGAGTTGCCTGAACGTCAGGTGCGTCTTGCATGGAAGGGTGAGGCGCGTATTCCGCTTGCCGCCTTTGATGGAGAGCTTCTTTTCGAAGAGGCGAATGAAGGAGTGGAAAAGGCATGGCTTTTGACACAACCGCTTTTTGTTGGCGGTTATGAAGGCTCGGCACGACTGAAAGTGAGCACCATTCGCCCATCACGCAGTCTGAAGGCACATTGTCAGGAACGCCAGATTCCGCCATGGGAAAGAGGGCGTTTGCCGCTTCTGTATGCGGGTAGTGATTTGCTGTTCGCGGCTGGTATAGGTACAGCAGTGGCATATACCGGAAAAGGGGGCGGGCGCGTCAGGATTGGCTGGTTTGCTTCCGGATGAAGGGCGCGGCTTGCGTCAGGGATCGCAATCTGGTGGTGTGCAGGGCTTTTGCTTGTGAATTTGCTACTTGCAATGTAAAGTTTAATTCGGGTTTATGTTGAATTGGATTATTTGAAAATATGGGTTTGATTGTTCACAAGTATGGCGGGACCTCAATGGGGTCTACGGAGCGGATAAAAAATGTCGCGAAGCGGGTCGCCAAGTGGCATGACGCTGGTCACCGCATGATCGTGGTGCCTTCGGCCATGGCGGGAGAGACCAACCGGCTGATTGCCCTGGCGCGGGAAATTATGTCTGAGCCGGATCAGCGCGAACTGGACGTGATTACCTCAACGGGCGAGCAGGTATCCATCGGACTGTTGTCGCTGGCGCTGATGACGCTGGGCAAGGAAGCGGTATCTTTCACGGGTTGGCAGGTGCCGGTGCTGACGGATGATTCGCATACCAAGGCGCGTATCCAGTCCATTGACGAAAAACGGGTCATGGCGGCGCTGGACGAAGGCAAGATTGTGATTATCGCCGGGTTTCAGGGAATTAACGATAAGGGCGATATTACCACGCTGGGCAGAGGTGGTTCAGACACTTCCGCCGTTGCGGTGTCCGCAGCCATGAAGGCAGACGAGTGCCTGATTTACACCGATGTGGATGGCGTATATACGACAGACCCGAGAGTGGTTCCGGATGCGCGGCGCTTGAAGAAAATCACCTTTGAGGAAATGCTGGAAATGGCGTCGCTCGGTTCCAAGGTGCTTCAGACCAGGTCCGTGGAATTTTCCGGTAACTTTCAGGTCCCCACTCGCGTGTTATCGTCACTGACAGACCCGCTTATGCCGCTGGAGGAAGAAATGAACTCCGGTACGCTGATTACTTTTGAGGAAAATGCAGAAATGGAACAAACGGTTATTTCCGGGATTGCGTTCAGCCGTGACGAAGCAAAAATTATGGTGATTGGCGTGCCCGACAGGCCAGGCATTGCTTTCACGATTTTGGGTGCTATAGCGGATGCCAATATTGAAGTGGATATGATTATCCAGAACCAGTCAGTTGACGGTATTACCGATTTTACCTTTACAGTACCTCGCCCTGATTACGAACGCGCCATGCAGGTGCTGAACGCAAAAGTCAGAAACGAGGTGGGCGCGAAGGATATTGTGGGTGACAACCGGGTATCCAAGGTATCGGCTATTGGTGTCGGGATGCGCAGTCATGTTGGCGTGGCATCAAGGATGTTTGAGACCCTGTATAAGGAGGGGATCAATATCCTCATGATTTCCACATCTGAAATCAAAATTTCGGTCATCATTGACGAAAAATATATGGAACTGGCGGTCAGGGCGTTGCATAAGGCTTTCGAACTGGAAAAGCTGTGAGCAAAGTGCGTTTCCGGGTAGTTGCTTGATGAGATAAGGGGGCATCATGGCATACAAGACGATACTGCTGCATCTGGACAGGAAGGAGACGGCGAATGCCCGTATCAGGATCGCCGCTCGCCTGGCGCTTGCGGAAGACGCGCATCTTCTGGGAGTGGCGATGGTTGGTGTTTCAACGCTGACCTTTCGCGAAGCGCGTATCAGCGAGAAGGATCCGGCGCTGGCGGCGCACCTGAAATTTCTGTTCGAACGTGCGGAGGGCTTTGTTGAAAACTTTATCCACGAAGCGAAGATGGCGGGTGTGCCGTCCTATGAGGGGCGTGTGGTGGATGAGGAAGCCGGTTATGGCGTCAGCATGCTGGCCAGATACAGTGATCTGGTGGTAATCGGGCAGACCAACCTGAAGGAGGAGGCGCCTCTTGTGCAGCCGGATTTCCCCGAATTTGTGCTTATTAACTCCGGGCGTCCGGTATTGATGATTCCGCATTCCTATAAAACAGATACAATGGGTTTCAGGGCGCTGGTTGCCTGGAATGCAAGCAAAGAGTCGCGCCGTGCGCTTACTGATGCGATACCGTTGCTGAAACGGGCGGATTTGGTTGATGTTGCCGCGTTCAATATGGAAACGGAACCGGATATGCGGGATGACGGTACACTGACTGATCTGGCGGTTTTCCTGGCACGGCATGGTGTTAAAGTGAATATACTCAAACCTCAACAGACAAAGACTGTCGGGGCGGCGTTGCTGGAAACGGCAGAGCAGAGAAAAGCCGATCTTCTGGTATTGGGTGGATATGGTCATACCCGTTTCAGGCAGATGCTGCTGGGCGGGGTTACCCGAACTGTGCTGAGTAACGCAACACTGCCGGTATTGATGTCTCACTGACCTGATGGTATGGAGTCGTTATCTGTTTATGCGATTTTTTTGCCCGCATTTTTCATAGGTATGGGAATAATTTGGTAACATTAAAGATTGACATTGGAAAATTATGCCCATGCGGCATTGGCCCGAAAGGACCGATGTTCAGACCATAACTGTTTTTATCAATATCACTGGCAGGCATGCTTGCCGGTTTTCAAGGAAGAGAATGAAGTGTGTAGATGATTTTCGCCTGCGTTTGGGCAACAGTGAGCTGGTTCCTATAGTGATTGGCGGTATGGGAGTAGATATTTCAGTGCAGCAACTGGCGCTGGAAGCCGTGCGTCTGGGAGGCATCGGGCATTTGTCGGACGCGATGATGATGGATACGGCTGACCGTTATTTCGGTAAGCATTTTACGCGTGACAAGATGCGCGCCAATATGGCGAGTATGAACAACCCGGACAAATCTGGCGTACGCTTTGATCCGGGAGCGGTTGCCGAAGCAACGCGCCTGCATGTGGCTGCTGCTATGGAGGCCAAGCGCGGTCACGGCCTGCTTTTTATCAACCTGATGGAAAAGCTCACAATGAATGCGCCCCGCGAAACCATGCAGACCCGCATGAATGCCGCTCTGGATGCGGGTATTGACGGGATAACACTGGCTGCAGGATTGAACCAGAATTCATTTCATCTGATCCAGGATCATCCACGCTTCAGGGATGCCAAACTCGGCATTATTGTTTCCTCGGCGCGTGCGCTCCAGATTTTTATTCGCCGCAATGCCAAGCTGAATCGCCTGCCGGATTATGTGATTGTAGAAGGTCCGCTGGCTGGCGGACATCTCGGTTTCGGGATGGACTGGGTAAAATATGACCTGAAAACCATTGTGGCCGAGGTGCTGGCCTGGATGCAAAAGGAAAACCTGGCTATCCCGGTTATTGCTGCGGGGGGTATCTTTACCGGTTCAGATGCTGTGGGGTTCCTGGAAAACGGGGTGGCCGCCGTACAGGTCGCCACTCGCTTTACAATTTCCAGGGAATGCGGCTTGCCGGAAGCCGCCAAGCAGGCGTACCTTGGCGCGGAGGAAAGCGATATTGAAGTGAATATGCAGTCTCCTACCGGGTACCCTATGCGGATGCTGAAGCGGACTCCTGCGATGGGTCAGGGTATCCGTCCAAATTGCGAGATGTACGGTTACCTGCTGGAAAACGGCAAGTGCGAGTATATTGACGCATACGGGCGCGTGACCCATGGTGGTATGGACAGGAAGGTGGCGGTAAACGACAAGATTTGCCTGTGTACCCACATGCGCAACTACGATGTGTGGACATGCGGCCAGAATACCTGGCGGCTGAAAGACACCACGCATCGCCTGGAAGACGGCTCCTGGTTCCTGCCTTCCGCAGAGCATGTTTTCCGGGATTATCAATACAGCAAAAATCAGCAGATCAAATTGCCGGACTGATCAACGACGCCTGTCAGCATGTTCTCAAGGCGTTCACTTAATCCAGAAGGGTGTTTAAAGCTTTCTGAAACAGAGTCGCGTGTGAGCGTTCTGCTTTGGCCAGCGTTTCAAACCAGATTGCGATTTCTTCAAAACCCTCATCACGGGCGATTTCAGCCATTTTGGGGTACATGTCGTGGTATTCCATCGTTTCGCTGGTGATTGCCGATTGAATATTCAGCCTGGTGCGATTCATGGGATTGCCGGATGTCGTATCTTTTCCAAGAAACTCGAGGTGCCCAAGCGCATGACCGCGTTCACCAGCTGCGCTGGAAGAGAAAAGCATGGCCACATCGTTGTGCCCTTCAATACTGGCACGGCTGGCAAAATAATCGTAGCGCATGAAGGTTTCCGCCTCAACGGTAAACGCTTTTCTCAGATTGGCTTCTGTTCGTGTTCCTTTGAGGTCTTTCATATTGTTTCTCCAGAGTTCGGGATGTGTCAGGAAGTGGCATAAGCCGGGATAAGGATATCGAATATGATACCGTTTACATCGGTGTGTGAGCCAATCCACGCCTGAATCTGGCTTAACAGGCTGTAAACAATATCCATATTCAGGTCTTGCTCCTGTGTTTTGCTTATCGGTTGTCTGCTTTCGGCTGCGCGCGACATTAGGCTGTCTGCGTGAACCGGTAGGCGATCATGGCGGTAGCCAGAGAGTGACGCCAGAAAGCGCGCAGATCCAGCCGGACATGAGAACCGGTATGAACGTAAGCCGAGCTGTTGGCTATGCTCAGGATCTTTTGCGCCATCGTTGGCTCCTGCCAGATAAGATGGGCAAGTTCTGTAATGCTCGCACAGTCATCCTGGTACAGGGAAAGCAGCTTGACCAGCACCTGTGAAATGGTTGGCAGGCGTGTCGCCGACAACTTGTTCAGAATAGGATGTTGCGTGGATACAGACATGATCTTCAGTGCGTTTGAACCAGTGTCCGGTTTATGTGAATGTCCTCCGGGTTATCCGCCTCGTCTCATGAGATCAAAGAAATCTGCGTTGGTTTTTGTCGCCCGCATTTTATCCAGCAGAAATTCCATGGCCTCAATTTCATCCATACCGTACAGCAACCTGCGGAGCACCCAGATCTTCTGGAGGATATCCGGTTTGATAAGCAATTCTTCACGGCGGGTGCCGGATTTATTGAGATTAATAGAAGGATACACTCTTTTTTCTGCAAGGCGTCTTTCCAGATGCACTTCCATATTACCGGTACCCTTGAATTCTTCATAGATAACATCATCCATCCGGCTGCCGGTTTCAACAAGCGCAGTGGCGATAATAGTGAGAGAGCCGCCTTCCTCAATGTTGCGTGCAGCTCCAAAGAAGCGTTTCGGTCGCTGGAGCGCGTTGGCGTCCACGCCGCCTGTCAGAACCTTGCCGGAAGCCGGGGCGACCGTATTATAGGCGCGCGCGAGCCGCGTGATGGAATCCAGCAGGATTACCACATCTTTTTTCATTTCGATGAGGCGCTTGGCTTTTTCCAGTACCATTTCAGCCACCTGTACATGGCGGGTAGCCGGTTCATCAAAGGTGGAAGCCACTACTTCACCGCGAACCGATCGCTGCATTTCCGTCACTTCTTCGGGACGTTCATCAATCAGCAGCACAAACAGGATGACTTCGGGATGATTGGCCGTAATGGCGTGCGCCAGATGCTGAAGCATCACGGTTTTGCCTGATTTGGGCGAGGCGACCAGCAGCCCGCGCTGGCCTTTGCCGATAGGAGCGATCATGTCAATGATGCGGCCCGTAATATTTTCATTGGCGTTGATATCCCTTTCAAGACGCAATACCTCATCGGGGTGCAGCGGTGTCAGGTTTTCAAAGAGTATCTTGTTCTTGGAGGTTTCCGGCGATGCGCCATTCACCTTGTCCACTTTAACCAGAGCAAAGTACCGTTCACCGTCTTTGGGCGTCCTCACTTCACCTTCAATAGAATCGCCGGTATGGAGATTGAAGCGACGTATCTGGGAAGGTGAAATATAGATATCGTCAGTGGATGCCATATAGCTGGCGTCAGGCGAGCGCAGGAAGCCAAAGCCGTCAGGCAAAATTTCAAGCGCGCCGTCGCCATAAACCTGCTCGCCTGACTTGGCGCGTTTTTTCATGATGGCAAACATGAGTTCCTGTTTGCGCATACGGGCTGCGTTGTCGATATCAAGATTGCTGGCCATTTCCATCAGTTGGGAAACATGCAGGGACTTTAATTCGGATAGATGCATAGTGTTGTGTTAACTGGTAAATTGGGGGGATGTCTGCCAACAGAGATAAACCGGCGGGATTATCTTGCCGGAGTGCATGGAGGCAGTGAATAAATCGGTAGTAGGGGATGGCATGGAATATGCCGTTTGCTGGTTAAAGGTTGCTGTCAATAAATTGTTTTAATTGTCCTTTGCTAAGTGCGCCGACTTTTTGCGCAACGAGTTGTCCGTCCTTGAAGAGGATCAGGGTGGGTATGCCTCTGATACCAAGACGGGATGCAACGGCCTGATTGGCGTCAATATCCATTTTTGCCACCGTAATTTTGTCGTTGTACTCCTCGGCGAGTTCGTCAAGAATCGGGGCAATCATCTTGCACGGACCGCACCAGGCAGCCCAGAAATCAACCAGAACAGGTTTGCCAGATTTTATCACGTCTGTATCAAACGAGGCGTCGCTGATAGTGATTATGTTGTCTGCCATGAATTCCTCGGATTGTGAGGGATAAAAGGAGCGGATGCCAGCCAGCTTTTAAAATGCGCTGCCGCATAAACCGGAAAAGAAGGTGCAACAAAACGGATTGATGAATTTCCTGATAACCATGCGGCGATGCTTATCGTCTTAAATAATACATTGTATTTGCATGAAAACATAGGCTTCCGGTGTATCACGTACTTAAAATTCCCGGTAGCTGTTGCAAATAGCGCATATTCGGACGTATTTTCAAGGCGTTTCTGCAGCAGGCTGAGTCCCGGCGTCAGGCGGGGGCACCGTTGCGGGAGGGGTTTCAGCAACAGGCTGTGTTTCTGTAGCGGGAACTGCTTCTGCGGCAGGTGACGTTTCAGCAGCCGGGGCGGCT
>JAISIS010000152.1 GCA_031261905.1 Burkholderiaceae bacterium | reverse complement strand
ATAATTGTCGGGTGTGGGTGAGGACATCATCAGCCTCCGGATTCTGTTTTCAACGCATCTTCGCGCGTAAACCTGAAGCGCGTTACAATAACCCAGACTTCGTTGACTTCCATGCGCATTTTGCGGGGAAAC
The DNA here is from genome assembly GCA_031261905.1 of Burkholderiaceae bacterium. Classification (GTDB taxonomy): domain Bacteria; phylum Pseudomonadota; class Gammaproteobacteria; order Burkholderiales; family Burkholderiaceae_D; genus Oxalobacter. The sequence goes on along the minus strand of JAISIS010000152.1, from coordinate 5,208 downwards.
GGGCCAAAGGGCGCAGAAAGCCGGACAATTCTCAGCGCGGCGTTATCCAGCGCGCGACTGCCGGAAGATTGCTCTACACGCGGACCACCTTCCTTATCGTACAGCGAACCATCCGGCGCAACCGGAATATAAACCGTCAGTTCACCATAAAGCTTCCTGCCGTTCCGTTGCGGGAAATTCAGGGTGCCGACACCTTCAATTTTCCGCTGGATCGCCTTGTAATACATCGCGTAGCCGACTTCCCGCGTCCGGGGCGTTATATGAATCTTTTTAGGCTGGCTTCCCTGCGTCTCAATGTTGCGGTCAATGGCGGCAGCCCGGCCCGCAATGGTTTCCTGACTGGCGGCCTGCTGTTTGACGCTTGCGTCCGCACTGTCTTTTTCGGATGGCTTTTCCTTTGGCTGCGGGATACTGCCCAGCTCTTCCTTCAGCCTGGCGGCCAGTTGTTTCTGTTCGTTTTGCAAGGATGCCACCCGGCGTTCCGAAGAAGCCAGGACATCGCCATCGGAAAACCGCCCGGTATCAGGAAGAGGAGATTTTGGACGCCCTTTTTCCATTGCGCCGCCGCCATCCAGGTTGGCCTGTGCGAGCGCGCCAGGCTTTAACGGCGCATTTTTGCCCCTTGCATTCACCAGCACAACTTCCAGCGAGGTGTCAGGAGGCACAATATGAAAGGCACTGGGCGGCACAAAACGAACGAACATCAGGATGCCGTGTATCAAAACCGATACCAGCACCGCATAACTCAACGTCTTGTTACGCATGGGAAAACTCACAACTGACTCCATGATGCAGCCAGGCGCACCAGGCCCGTATTTGCCGCTATTGTAATGCGGATTGCGTTATTCAGGCGTTTCATGCCTCAATTTCATCCGGTTCCGCCAGTTCTCCGTCCTCGTCATCCGCAACGGTGGATACCGCCACCATACGGGCCTCGACAGACAAATCCACTTCATCCATTCGCAGCAGATCCATTGTCAGACGTGTACCGCGCCCCAATGATCGCGCCGCCGGCAAGGCCACCGTCAGCGGAATATCCATAAGCCGCGTCATCTCGTCCCGGATCACCACGGCCTGTACCTGCCGGATATCCTGTTGTGCCAGCCAGCGCAAACACCAGTAGCGTTCCATCCTTGCCTGAAATTCGGCATAAGCCGTATATGTGGCGTCAAAAGCACTCACAATGGCAAACAGATCCGCGTCCTTCTGTTTGAATGGCGCGGAAAGCGGCGCGGTCACTCCGTGACGGATACAGGCCAGAATCTGCCATTGGTTCACCAGATCCGCATAGCGCCGCAAAGGGGAGGTACACCAGGAATATTGATCAACGCCAAGCCCCTGGTGCGGCGATGCATGCGTCTGCATACGAACCAGACGCCGGGCGGCCCAGCCGTTGCCGCTCCCCTGGCTGCGGTAAATACCGGGTACGCCGTGCTCATGCATAAAGCGTCCCCAGGTACTATTCGCGAAGATCATCAGTTCCGCCACAATCCTGTCCAGCGGCGCGGTGCGCATCCGTTGTTCGATTGTCACCACACCGTCATGGATATAGAAATTGTAGTCGGGATGATTCACCTGCACGGGCTTCAGGCCAAAACTTTCGCGTTTTGCCATACGCGCCTTTTCCAGTACTTGCGCCCAGCGCCAGAGGATGCCTATATCCTCCTTGTGCGGATACTCACCGGCGTTTTGCGCCAGGTTTTCTTCCGTAACGACAGACTCCAGATCGTTATGCCGCAAATTGGCATGTACCCGGATTGTCTCCAGGCACGTTTCCGTTGCGATAACCTGAGCGTCCTCCGTGCGGATTGTGGCATATAAACTGACGGCGGGTCTTTTGCGGTCTTCGCCCAGTGTGAAAACCCGTATCAGCTCATCCGGCAACATGGTAATCTTGTCTCCCGGAATGTAAACCGTTGCCATGCGCTGCCGCGCGATGGCGTCAACGGCATCTCCGGATGTTATTCCCAGCGCGGGTGCGGCGATGTGAATCCCCACTTTCACATTACCGTTCGGCAGGCGTGAAACGGAAAACGCGTCATCAATTTCGGTTGTCGTCACATCGTCAATGGAAAATGCCAGAACATCCGCCTCCGGCAACTCCGGCAATGTCAGAGGAATATCCCGCAACGGGAAATCCGCTCCCTTCGGGAAATACTCAAACAGGAAACGCGACAAATGCAACTGCAAAGGTGATTCAATCGCGCCGGTAGTGACCATGAAACGCTCCGGCGTGGTATGCAATGCGGCACACGCCTGCGAAAGCGCCTTGTACTCCACCCCGTTTTTGTCCGGCTTGCACAACAATTGCACCGCCAGCGGTTTCATTGCCTCGGGAAAGGTCCCGTCCATCATTTGCTGAACGTACTGCTCCTGGACGATGGCCTGCTGGCGTTTTTTTTCCATCCCGGCCAGCGCCGCCTTGAGCGATTGTTCCGGTGCGGCCTTATAACGGCCCTTGCCCTTCCGGTAAAAGTACATGGGAGCCGCATGAAGCCTGAGCAACAGGCCTGCGGCTTCCTGCGGCTTTGGCTCATGACCGAAATACTCTGCGCCCAGATCCGTAAAACCGAACTCCTCCTCACCCGCCACTTCCCATAGGAAATCCAGATCAATGGTTTCAGCGATTTCCTTCGCGTCAAGCATCATCTGTGCCGGATCGTAGGCGGAAAACTGCAACAGGACATCGCGCGAACGCACCTTTGTCCGCTTCCCGCCTGGCAACTCCACCTGGAAAGTTTCTCCCGCCTGGGTCAGTACACTGCCGGTCTTGAAATCACCGGATTCTTCAAAAAAAACATTCATGCAATACGTAAAGCCTTACCAAAAACAGAAATACCCGCATCTTTCCGGAAAACCATCCGTGCGTCAGGCCTGCGCCAGGCCGCTGAACGCCACAATCTCATCCAGATAATCCGGAAATGCCGACAGGCTGTGATCACCGCCTTCTATAATAATCTGGCGCGCCCCCAGGTAATGCGCGCACATCTGCCGGTAATCCAGCAACTCATCTCCCGTGGCGGCAATCAGCAAATAACGCTCCGGGCGTGTAATATGCAGAACCCGGAACATCCGAAGCTCCGCTGCATACTTTTCGCGGTCTTTTTCCCAGTCCGCCAGTTCAGGCGTTCCCGGCGGGCGGTTCTGGTCCGCCCTGAGGCGCCAGGGATCAATCACCGGATTGAGCAAAACCGCCCGGCATTGTGTCTCCTCCGCCAGCCAGTTGGCATAATAACCGCCAAGGGAAGACCCTATCAGGGTAACACGGTCAGGATCATGACCCGCCATCAAATGACTGGCAAGCGCGATCGCTTCCCTGGGCGACTCAGGCAATTGCGGACACACAAAATGATCGCCCAACCCCCTGTTCTCCAGACAATCATTCAGCGCCCTTGCCTTGAAAGAGGAAGGGGACGAACGAAAGCCATGCAGATACAAAATCATGATGGCGCGCCAGTACGAAGCCTGTCAAGCAGCTTTTCATGCACGTTGCCAAACCCGCCATTGCTCATGACAAGAATATGATCACCCGGGCGTGCCACCCGTACGATATCGGCCACCATTTTGTCCAGGTCATGGAAAACCGCGGCTTTTCCGGCCAGCGGCAAAAGCGCCTCTTCCAGATCCCATCCCAACGCATCCTTGCCCGAAAGCGCGCCATAGCCAAACACCAGGTCGGCCTCTTTCAGACTCTCCGGCAATGCCTGCTTCATCACACCCAGCTTCATGGTATTGGAACGCGGCTCCAATACCGCAATAATCCTTTCCCGCTTTGCGTCCGCCCCGGTTTTCCTGCGCAAACCGGCAAGCGTTGTCGCTATCGCGGTCGGGTGATGCGCAAAATCATCATAAACCCTGACACCGCCCGCTTCACCACGCAATTCCATGCGCCGCCGTACATTACGAAAACCAGAAAGCGCGCTGATCGCCTGTGCAGGCATCACGCCAACATGACGGGCAGCGGCAATCGCCGCCAGCGCATTCAGGCGGTTATGCTCACCGGTCAGTTCCCATCTCACCGTGCCCTGCCTTTCACCGTCAAGCAACACATCAAAGATCTGCTCATCCTGTCCGCCGAGCGTCCAGCCCCGGGGAGCATCCCCGCCAAACCATACAACCTCACTCCAGCATCCCCGGTCCAGCACGCGTTTCAAGGCCGCCTCACGCTGATTGACAATCAATTGCCCATTACCGGGCAAAGTTCGCACAAAATGATGGAATTGCATCTCTATTGCGCCTATATCCGGGAAAATATCAGCATGATCGAATTCCAGATTGTTCAAGACAGCCGTTTTGGCATGGTAATGCACAAACTTGCTGCGCTTGTCAAAGAAGGCCGTATCATATTCATCCGCTTCCATCACGAAAAACGGCGAAATATCATTATCTTTACCCAACCTCGCTGAAATACCGAAATTATTCGGCACGCCGCCAATCAGGAAACCAGGCGAATATCCCGCATCTTCCAGTATCCAGGCCAGCATGGACGATGTCGTTGTCTTCCCGTGCGTACCCGCCACCGCCAGCACCCACTTGTCCTGAAGAATATGCCGCCCCATCCATTCGGGGCCGGACATATAAGGCAAGCCCCGGTTCAGGATGGCTTCCATCAGCGCGTTCCCGCGCGACACCACATTGCCGATAATGAAGAGATCCGGATTGATGGCCGTCTGCGCCGCGTCGTAGCCGTGAACAAGATCAATGCCCTGCACCTCAAGCTGCGTGCTCATCGGCGGGTACACATTGGCGTCGCAGCCGGTCACCTTGTGTCCGGCGGCTTTTGCCAACACGGCAAGGCCGCCCATAAATGTGCCGCAAATACCAAGAATGTGGATATGCATGCTGGAAAATAGTCAGTGGTTTAAACCGGATAATTCCGCCCGACTGAGATTCTACCCGACTCGCGCCATTTTGCGTTCCGGAGTATCATAATTGTATGGAGATTGAATGGAAAACCGATCAGGGAAGTGGCCTGCGCACCGAAATCGCAGGCATTGCGGCGCGCCTGATCGCAGAAGAAGGTGTTACCTATGAAGCCGCCAAAAGAAGAGCCGCCCGCCAGATTCTCGGAAATCAGCGAATTAGCGGGGATTTCCTGCCAGATAATCAGGAAATAGAAGACGAACTTCGAATTTACCACAGCATCTTCATGGCGGATGAGCAACCGGCACGCCTGTTACATCTGCGCCGGACCGCACTGCAAATGAT
>JAISIS010000144.1 GCA_031261905.1 Burkholderiaceae bacterium | reverse complement strand
GGTCAAGCTGGTATCAGAAACCGGCGTGGGAACGGTTGCTGCCGGTGTGGCAAAAGCCAAGGCAGATCATATTGTGATTGCCGGTTACGATGGCGGTACAGGCGCATCCCCGCTCTCCTCCGTCAAGCATACCGGTTCGCCGTGGGAAATCGGGCTGGCGGAAACCCAGCAAACGCTGGTACTGAACAATTTGCGGGGCCGTGTCCGCATCCAGGCGGACGGGCAGATGAAAACAGGGCGCGATGTGGCGATTGCCGCCATGCTGGGGGCTGATGAAACCGGTTTCGCCACTGCGCCGCTGGTTACCCAGGGTTGCATCATGATGCGCAAATGCCATCTCAATACCTGCCCTGTCGGTGTTGCAACACAGGATCCCGTGCTGCGTGCCAAATTCAGCGGCAAGCCGGAATATGTCGTTAATTACCTTTTCTTTGTAGCGGAAGAGTTGCGTCAGATTATGGCGCAGCTTGGTATTCGCCGTTATGAGGATTTGATCGGGCGTACCGATTTGCTGGATAAATCGCGGGCTATTTCGCACTGGAAGGAGAAGGGGCTGGATTTCAGCAGGCTGTTTTACTCCCCGCAAGCTCCGGAAGATGTGCTGAGAAAACACGGGGAAGCGCAGGAACACGGACTGGAAGAGGCGCTTGATCACCGCCTGATTGCGCAATCGTTGCCAGCCCTCGAAAAGGGAGACAGGATTTCCTTTATCTCGCCGATCAGAAACAGTAATCGTACCGTTGGTGCGATGCTTTCCGGTGAAGTTGCGCGGCGTTATGGGCACAAGGGCCTACCGGACGACACTATTCATATCCAGTTACAGGGAACCGCCGGGCAATCTGTTGGCGCTTTCCTGGCACGAGGCATCACGCTGGATCTTGTGGGCGAGGCAAATGACTATGTAGGTAAAGGCCTTTCCGGTGGGCGTCTGGTTCTGCGTCCGCATGCCCAGTTCCGCGGAAGACCTGAAGACAACATGATTGCGGGTAATACGGTGCTGTATGGTGCGATAGCCGGGGAAGCCTTTTTCTACGGTGTGGCGGGCGAGCGTTTCGCAGTCAGAAATTCCGGTGCAACGGCAGTGGCCGAGGGCGTTGGCGATCATGGTTGCGAATACATGACTGGCGGTACCGTTGTGGTGCTGGGTAAAACCGGGAGAAATTTTGCGGCGGGTATGTCGGGCGGCATAGCCTATGTGTATGATGAGGATGGCACCTTTGAGCGCCGCTGCAATCTTTCGATGGTGACGCTGGGGCGGGTATTCTCCCAGGACGAGCAGGAAGAGCAGGTGGAACGTGCCATCTGGCACAGCATAAATCGTGACGGACCACAGGAAGCGGATGAAGTGATCCTCAGACGATTGATTGAAAATCATTTCATCAATACCGGTAGCCTTACAGCCCGTCGTTTCCTGGATAACTGGGAAGCCGCGCGCGCCCGTTTTATCAAGGTATTCCCCATGGAATACCGGCGGGCGCTTGAGGATTTGAATGCGGGCGCCGCAACACAAAAGCAAAGCCTGGCGGCCTGATGCCGACCTGACAGGAAAGAAAACACAGAGGTGCAAGAATGGGCAAAATAACTGGTTTCATGGAATTTGAGCGTCTTGAGGAGCCGCATCTCGCCCCGGAGGAGCGAGTCAGGAATTACCGCGAATTTACGCTGAGCCTGACAAAAGCGGAGGCGGAACAGCAGGGCGCGCGCTGTATGGATTGCGGCGTGCCGTTTTGCAACAACGCCTGCCCGGTTTCCAACCTTATTCCGGACTGGAATGATATGGTTTACCGGGGTGATTACAAGGCGGCACTGGATCGGCTGCATCTGACAAACAATTTTCCGGAGGTCACGGGCCGGGTATGCCCGGCCCCTTGCGAGGCGGCTTGTGTTGCCGGGCTGGTTACGGATCCGATAGGCATCAAATCCATAGAACGTTTTATTGTTGAGACCGGCTGGGAAAATGGCTGGATTACGCCGGAGCCTGTAGAAAGCAAAACCGGGAAAAAGGTTGCAGTTGTCGGCTCCGGCCCAGCTGGTCTTGCAGCAGCGCAGCAGCTTGCGCGGGCAGGGCATGAGGTTGTCGTTTTTGAAAAGAACGATGCGGTCGGCGGCTTGCTGCGTTATGGCATTCCGGATTTCAAGCTGGAAAAATCGGTTATTGACAAGCGGATACAGCAGATGCGGGAAGAAGGCGTCACCTTCCGTACAGGTGTGCTGGTTGGCCGGAGTTTCCCGGAGCGTATTGCCAACCATGCTGGAGAGATGCTGGATCCTGATGAACTGATCCGGGAGTATGACGCGGTGATTCTTGCGGGAGGCGCAGAACAGCCGCGCGAACTGGATGTTCCCGGCAGTGATTTGCAGGGTGTGTATTACGCCATGGAGTTTCTGGTGGCACAGAATCAGCGCAATAACGGTAAGAAGGCCCCGGCCCGTCTTTCCGCTGCCGGCAAGCGGGTGGTCGTCATTGGTGGTGGCGATACAGGTTCGGATTGCGTCGGGGTCTCAAACCGACAGGGAGCTCTCAGTATCCTGCAACTGGATCGTATGCCCAAACCCCCGGAGCAGGAAAACAAGTTGCTGGTATGGCCTTACTGGCCGTACAAATTGCGCACATCTTCTTCTCATGAGGAAGGTTGCGAAAGAGACTGGCAGATCGTGACCAAACGGCTGGAAGGCAAGCGTGGCCGGGTAGAAAAACTGATTGCCTGCCGGGCAGATTTTGTGGATGGCCGTTTTGTGGAAAAACCCGGATCCGAATTCGAGATTCCGGTCGATATCGTGTTGATTGCGGCGGGCTTTGCCAGCCCGGTGCGGCAGGTACTGGAAGATTTCGGTGTGGAATATGATGTGCGCGGCAATGCGCTGGCGCACATCGGTCCGGAAGCGGCTCGTCCTTATCAGACTTCTGTGGATAAGGTCTTTGCCGCAGGCGATATGCGACGCGGGCAATCATTGGTGGTCTGGGCTATCAGAGAAGGTCGCGAATGTGCGAAAGCGGTTGATCACTATCTGATGGGAAGTGCGGCAATGCTCTGCTAAGGTGCGTGGCGGCGCGGTTTATAGTGAATGACCGGTGCTGATGTCCAACAAAAAACCGCCGTTTGTCCACGGCGGTTTTTTATGTGCGGTGGAAAGAATTAATGGCGCATGGGTGCGGGAAGCTGCTGCTGCCAGGGTTCGGTCACTTCCCGGATACTGCGGTCATTGGCCATGATTTCTTTCAGCAGACTGATTTTGCGTTTGAGCGGAGCACCGGTCAAAGGTGTTGGCTTCAGGGTTTTTGCATAAGCCGCTTGTCTGGCGCACTGATTTTCCAGTGTTTCAAAATTGTGCCAGTTTTTGGCAAGCGCAGCCTCTGCCATTTGTGCGGTCAGCCCCGCAAGGCGCTCGTAAACAGTAATTATTTCAGGAGAAGCCATAATGCCGCCAGATTCAGGGTGATTAAAAGTTTACTTATGCAAATTTTAACGGCAGCATTTCCGGGAACTTTAGGAGCGGCAAAAAGAAAAATAAACCACTTTTTGCCGGTATATTGATTTCCGGTAAAAAACAGCCATCTCCGTGAACCGGAAAACATAAGAATCAACCGCGGTGTGCGAGCGCTAATTTGCTGATGAATGTCTCACGTGGCAAAAGTTGAAGATAGTCCAGGAGTGCCGCCTGAAATGATCCCAGTCCGCGATTTTCCCGGATAACGTTTTCGGCGGCCATTTCTCCCGCCACACCGAGGTATGCCATAGCGGAAGCTGTCGCGCGCCAGTAGTCATGCTGAACGGCGGCCACGGCGCCTGTCATGGCGGAGGCTGCGCAACCGGTTCCGGTTACCCTGGTCATCCATTCGTGTCCGTTGGAGAGCGTAAGCCAGCGTCCCGTATGATCAACAACATGATCGTTTTTTCCGGAAACGCAGACAACACCGCCAATCTGCCGGGCCAGTTTGCGGGCGGCATGAATCGCCGCATCCGGGGATATGGCGCTTTCCACACCCCTGGTAGTGGCGGATAACCCGGTCAGGCTCATAATTTCCGATGCGTTGCCGCGAATAATGGAAGGAGGACCGAGGGCGATGAGTTCACATGCGGTTTCCGTGCGATAGGGCGTTGCGCCCGCTCCTACCGGATCCAGTACCACGGGTTTGCCAGCACGGATGGCGGCGGACATCGCGATTTTCATGGCATCAACCCGGTAAGGATCCAGCGTGCCGATATTCAGAATAAGCGCATTGGCGAGTGTTGCCATATCGGCGACTTCCTCATGCGCGTGCGCCATCACTGGCGCTGCGCCAAACGCCAGCAGTACATTGGCGTTATAAGGCGCGACAACCTGGTTGGTGATGTTGTGAATCAGGGGTGTGGTTTGACGAAGTGCCGAGATATCTTCCCAGAACGCTTCGGCGGCGGGACGGTACACGGTGAGCGTCATGACAAGGCTTGCCAGGCGGCATGGAGGTGCTCCAGCGCCTCCAGCCCGCGCATTTTGAGGCTGATTGTATTTCGTTTATTACTGTCTATCTGCGGGTCTGTCGGGTTAATCCGGACAAGCGGGGCAGGTATGGATTCGCATACTCTCCTGACGGTGGGCACGGCCAGCCCGGCGCCCAGCTCAATGACCAGCGGATTGTCAAGGCGCATATACCATTTGTTCAGACGTTCCATTTGCAGATCCGTCTGGTCGGATATCCAGCCCCAGTCGTTGAAAAGCAGGATATTCGGACGGGCCAGATTACCGCATTCCGTGCATGAAGGCAGGGTCGGCAACCAGCGGCAGCTATCTTCGTCCACCGCCACATTCAGGGTATCGGCAGACCATATTGCACGTGAGCAGGGGTGGGCGCATTGAAGATAGTGGATGGAGCCGTGACACTCGGCTACACGTTCAGGCGGAAATCCCGCTTTCTGGAACTGACCATCAACATTGCTGGTAAAGACAAAAGCGCCATGCGCCATCTTCCCGGCAAATGCCTGCAGAATATGAAAGCCCTGGTGGGGTATCGTATCACGGTACAGTCGCAGCCGATGCCCGTAAAAGCCCCACGCCAGCAATGGATTATCAGAAAAAGAGGCGGGATTGGCGATTTCAACAAACGGAATGCGGGCTTTCCCCAGCAGCGGGTAGGCTTTCCAGAAACCCTCGTTGCCGCGAAAATCCGGCAGCCCGGAATCAACTCCCATGCCGGCGCCCGCGCCAATCAGCAAGCCATCCGCTTCTTTGATAAGCCGTGCCGCTGCTTTAATATCCTGTTCCATCAGCCATTCCGCAAGGCGCCGTCAATGTCGGAGCAAATAATCAAAGGCGCTGAGTGCCGCAGTGGCGCCATCGCCCATAGCGATAATAATTTGCTTGTAAGGCGCGGTTGTTGCGTCTCCTGCCGCGAAAACGCCGGGTATCGAAGTGCGTCCGTACGTGTCA
>JAISIS010000132.1 GCA_031261905.1 Burkholderiaceae bacterium | reverse complement strand
AGGTGAATTTGCCGTGCAGCGATTCCATCTGCTCTTCGCGGTCACGCGTGTAGTTCACGGAAACGCGGCCAGCCAGCGCCAGTGGCCCGCCACATTGCCTGAGCGGACGCGCGGCAAGCGCCGATTCATCCGTGTCTGGGATACTTTGGCAGGCGGCCAGCAGGAAAGCTAGGCTGGCGGCCATGAGGCATTTAGGGAAAACATGTTTTATGGGCATAACTAATACAAGGTCAGGCAAGGTGGCGATGCCGCACCAGGACTGTTTCGGTCTTGCCGAAGTACCGGGCAAGCTCTTCCACCATATAAACGGAACGATGCTGCCCCCCGGTGCAGCCAAGCGCAACGGTCAGGTAATTGCGGTGGTCGCGTTTGTAGGAAGGCAGCCATTTCTCGACAAAGCTGCGGATATCCGCCAGCAGTTCGGCAACTTCCGGCTGCGTTTCCAGGAATTGCCTTATCGGCTCATCCTTTCCGGAAAAAGGCCGCAATCGCGGATCGTAATGCGGGTTTGGCAGGCTGCGTACGTCAAACAGGAGATCAGCATCCTGCGGGATACCGAATTTGAAGCCGAACGATTCCAGGTGAAGGGTCAGTTCCGCGCCGCGCTCCGTTTCGGTAAATTCCTTGATCCAGGCGCGCAGTTTGTTGGTAGGCAGGTGTGATGTATCCACCACATGAGCAAGCGGCTGGATTTCGGCCAGCATGTCCCGCTCGGCATGGATAGCCTCAACCAGGGTATGCTGGTCTGTAGGTACGGTATCCGAGGGGAGGCCGGTGGCCAGCGGGTGGCTGCGCCGGGTTTCGGAAAAGCGGTTAATCAGTGAATGGGTGTCCGCCGTCAGGAAAATCAGCCGGACATTATACCCATCCTCCCGTAGCCGCCCCACGATGTCGGGCAGGCCCGACAGGGAGTGCGCGCTGCGGGAATCCACCGCTACCGCCAGGCGCGGCTTGCCTTCTTCCGCACAGTTTGCCGCCAGGCTAGGCAGCAGGACAGGCGGCAGGTTGTCCACGCAAAAATATCCGGCATCTTCCAGCGCTCGCAAGGCAATGGATTTGCCGGAACCTGAAAGCCCGGTGATAAGGATAATCTGCATGTGACGGCCCCGCAAATCCGGTTGGCTAGAAAAAATCAATCCTTGGTCATTGCCTTGCGCTGGCGCTCCATGAATTCTTCCATGGTGTTAAAACCGCGCAATTGCATGATGGTATTGCGAACAGCGGCTTCCAGCATCACGGCTATATTGCGCCCTGCGGCTACCGGAATCACTACTTTCCTGACGGGGATGCCCAGCACTTCCTGCGTGGGCGAAATCACTGGCAGGCGCTCGCCACCCGCTTCTTCGCCCAGGCGGCTCCGCATGAGATGCACTATCAGCTTGAGCTGCATTTTCCGGCGCACGGCGGTTTCGCCAAAAATCGCCCGTATATCCAGCAGGCCAAGCCCCCGCACTTCCAGCAGATTCTGCAACAGTTGCGGCGCGCGTCCTTCAATTATATTGGGCGCGATGCGCGCAAATTCCACCGCGTCATCCGCCACCAGGCCATGATTGCGGGTAATCAGTTCCAGACCCAGTTCGCTTTTGCCCAGACCGGATTCACCAGTAATCAGCACGCCAACACCCAGCACATCCATGAACACGCCATGCATGATAATGCGCAGCGCCAGCTTTTTAGACAGGTACACGCGGAGGTAGTCAATGATTTCCGCAGCAGCCAGCGGTGTGGTAAAGAGCGGTATATCATTGGCGTTGCAGACGGCGTGCAGGTCCGGCGGCACATCCAGGCCGCGCGCGACTATCAGCGCAGGCGGATGGCAATCCACAATCTCGTGTACCAGGTAGGCGCGCGACTCCGGAGACAGGCGGTCGTAATAGCTGATTTCCTGGCGACCAAATACCTGTATGCGCATGGGATGGATCAGGTTGAGATGCCCCACCTGGTCCGCAGCGGAGGCGCTGCCGGATGACACCTGGCGTTCACCTCCTTCCAGCCCGGCAAACCACGTCAGTTTCAGCGAATCCCGGTTCTCTGTGTACAGGCGCTGTATGGTGAGCGTTTTGGGGGTTGTCATAGGGGAAACGCCGGGTTGTCTGTTCAGGTTTTTTTCGCGTGGGCAGGGTGCCAGGATACCACCATCCGGTAAATGGCTTCCGGCTGGTTCTCGGCCATCAGCGCCTGCCTGAACGCCGCGTCTGAAAACATTTCGGCAATTTCCGAAAGGATTTCCAGATGTTTTTGCGTCACATTGTCCGGAATCAGCAGCGCGATCATCAGGTCAACCGGTTTGTTGTCCGGTGAATCAAAGGACAGTGGTTCAGCCAGCCGCACCAGCGCGGCGGTCGCCGATTTCAGTCCTTTCACGCGGCTGTGCGGTACGGCAACGCCGTGCCCCAGACCAGTTGATGCGAGCTTTTCCCTTTCCAGCAGGTTTGCCGAAATGGTGGCTGCAGGCAGCCCGCTCTGCTTTTCAAATAGTTGCCCGATCTGGTCAAAAAGCTGCCCTTTACTGGCGGCTTCCAGCCCCAGCGCGATATTTTCCAGGGTGATAATTCCCGATAAATTGGTCGTCATGAGAAACAATTGCTCCGATATTGCATCAGATTATAAGCTGCTTTGTGCCGGATGCAACCCGTTCATCCGATTCCGCTCCATGTTAGGCCACCCGCATTTTCTACCGGCTTACTGACGGGCGTTCCGGATAAAGATGGGGCGCTTGCCCGATGAGGTATTGCTGCGCCAGGGGTTGATGCTGATGCCGCCCCTGCGGGTGTAACGGGCATAAACCGTCAGCGCCTGCGGCTTGCATATGCCAAGAATGTCCATAAAAATGCGTTCGATGCACTGCTCGTGAAATTCCTGCTGTTCCCGATAACTGATCAGGTATTTGAGCAGTCCCTCCTGGTTGATGGCGTGCCCCGCGTAATGAATCTGGATGCTGGCCCAGTCCGGCTGGCCGGTCACCGGGCAATTGGTTTTCAGCAGGTGGGAAACCAGTTTTTCCTCAACCGGCGGCTCGTCGGTATCGGTCATCAAAAATGATGTATCCAGCGAGTAACGGGAGGCCTCTATATCCAGCCGGTCAAGCAGCAAGCCTTCCAGCTCTGCAATCGTCACCGAGGCAAAGGCCGGTTGTTGTATCAGGCTGAGGGAAACCGGCGCCCCGAACGCATCAGACAAATCGGCGCGAAGCAGCGCCATGAGCGCATCCGTATCCGCCAGCCGCATCCCCACCAGGGAATTGAGGTACAACTTCACGGACTTGGATTCCACCACATTTGGGGAATCGGATGATACGGTCAGGTTCATCATTGCAATCTGTGGTTTGCCGCGCATATTGAGCCAGGACAGTTCATAGGCGTTCCATATATCCAGCCCGTAAAACGGCAGGGTGCCGG
>JAISIS010000126.1 GCA_031261905.1 Burkholderiaceae bacterium | reverse complement strand
GAAATAGCTGTATTGCGGCGCGTTCGCGGTGTAGACTATATTTTGTCCGGCAACCACATATTGCGGAGAAGGAGAATGATCATGAAGCGTACTTTTGCAGGAGGCATACTGGCGGCATCATTGCTGCTTTCGGGTTGCGTCAGCCTTGATAGGCCGCCCTTTCAGCCCGGCGCGACCGAGGCGGAAATCATCTCGAAAGTCGGCAAGCCGACCGCGCGGTATAAAGATGGCGATACCGTGTTTCTGGAATATGCCGGTGGATTTGGGGGGCAGACCACGCATATGGGAAAACTGGGGCCGGATGGCCGCCTGGTTTCGTGGGAGCAGGTGCTGACCGTAGAAAAATTCGATACCCTGAAACTGGGCAAATCCACCAAGCGGGATGTATTGCTGACAGTCGGGCAACCCGGTGAAGAAAACTGGATTATGATGCATGGATACGAAGTATGGACATACCACTACCAGATGGATGGCGTCTGGGATGACGTCAGGTATCTCATGTTCGATAAAAACGGCGTACTGCAAAAAATGGAAGAAGGGCTTGATCCTCTGTACATGGGTGGTGATTAATGCAGTATGGTGAGTAACGTATTTTGAACACGCAGCCACTTCGCTCGGACATTTTCCTGTTTGGCGAGAAAAGCCTGATCGTATTTCTCGCTTTTCTCAACGCCTTTGTCCCGGTTTCAACAGACCTTTACCTGCCCGCGCTGCCCGGCATGGCGCAGCGCTTTGGCGCATCAGACAGCGCCGCCAAGCTCACGCTCAGCCTCTTCATGCTGGCCTTTGCACTTTCCATGCTGCTGTGGGGGCCGCTTTCCGACAAATACGGCAGAAAGAAAATCCTGTCGCTTGGCCTGTTGCTCTATGTCATCGCCAGCCTGGGCTGCGCGCTCTCTCAGAGCATGGAATTTCTGATCGCAGCCCGCATATTGCAGGCCATCTGTTGCGGCGCCATTTCATCCGTTTCCATGGCAATCGTCAAGGACGTTTTCCGGGAAGGCCGGATCATGGAAAACGTGCTGGTCTGGATACAGAGCATGACCATTATCTGCCCGCTGGTCGCGCCGGTACTGGGCGCGTTTCTCCTGCGTTACTTTTCCTGGCGCGGCCTGTTTATCCTGCTCATGGCGGGCGGCGTAATCGGCTTTCTGGGCGTATTCGCGCTAAAGGAAACACTTGCCGACAAGCTGCAAACCTCACCCTTGCGCTCCCTGGGGCGCATCGGCTTTGTTCTGCGGGACAGAGGTTTTCGCTCGCTGTTGCTCGTTTTCTCGCTGACCGCGATGCCTTTCATGTCCTACCTGGGCGCATCCGCCTTCATTTACCAGGGCATGTTTGGCGAAAGCTCGCAAACCTACAGCTACTTCTTTGCCCTGAACGCCTGCTTCCTGCTTTCCGGCCCGCTGATATACGCCCGTCTTCTGCGCAGAATGCCGCGATCACTGTTTCTCTATCTCAGCTTTGCAGCGATTACGTGCTCCGGTATTTTGCTGTGCCTGTATGGCGACATCGCCCCCTGGTATTTTACCGTGCTGTTTATTCCGGTCACTTTCACCGGCAGCGCCATCAGACCGACCGGAGCCGTGCTCATGATGAGCCAGCTTGATTCGGACAATGGCACCGTTGTCGGGCTGATGAGTTGTACCGCGCTGCTGTGCGGCAGTATAGCCATGCTGATTTGCTCCCTTGACTGGCAAAACCTGGTACTGGCCGTTGGCCTGATATGTGCCGTCTGCGGCGCGATTTGCCTGCTCATGTGGTGGCGCGCGGACAGCCAGCGGATTTACCGTCGGCCACGGGGAGGCTGATGCCGCGAAGGGCGCGCGCCATATCCTGAAAATTGGCGGGGCGGCGGCTTTATAAGGCATAATACGGCATGTTTTTGAACACGCCTTGCCTGATTTGATGGAATCCCTACAGTCTCACTTTGCCCACTCGCCAGTATTTGCCCTGATCGCCTCGTTAACCATTCTGGTGGTCGTGTCCTGCTTCGCCAATTTTGTCGTCAAGCGGCTGTTGCTGCACATTATCCGCCGCGCGCTCCGCATGACGCCGTTTGGCAATGATGAAGAAATCACCAACAATGCCGTGATTCCCCGGCTGGCGAACATTATTCCCGCGCTGGTATTCACCCTGGGCATCCCGCTGGTGCCCGTCATGCCGGAGACCCTGACCACCATCATCAAAAATGTCGCCTCGGCCTTCATTATCCTCACCCTGGCGCTCGCCATTTCTGCTGCACTTGATGTCGTCAACGCGCTGTATTCCCGTCGTCCGGATGCCGACAACAAGCCCATCAAAGGCTATCTGCAACTGCTCAAGATGGCCGTTTACCTTATATCGGCCATCCTCATCATAGCCGCCCTCATTGACAAATCCCCGGTCATACTGCTTTCCGGTCTGGGCGCGATGGCCGCCGTGCTGATGCTCGTATTTCAGGACACGCTGCTTTCCCTTGTCGCCAGCGTACAGCTCTCATCCAACGATATGGTGCGGGTAGGCGACTGGATTGAAATGCCGCAGCTTAACGCCGATGGGAATGTCATGGATATAGCCCTGCATACCGTCAAGGTACAGAACTGGGACAAAACCATCACCACCTTGCCTACCCGGCGGCTCATCAGCGACCCTTTCAAAAACTGGCGGGGAATGCAGGAATATGGCGGGCGGCGCATCAAAAGAGCCTTGTACCTTGATCAGGGCAGCCTGCACTTTCTGAGCGAAGAAGAAAAAACGCACCTGATGAAATTCAGCCTGCTGGAAGCCTACCTTAACGCAAAAACAGCCGAGCTGGACGCGTGGAACCGGAAAGTCAGCAAAAACAACGAATCCGTCAATACCCGCAGGCTTACCAACACCGGCACCTTCCGCGCCTATGTGCTGGAATACCTGAAAAACAGGGATGACATCCGCAATGACATGACCCTGATTGTCAGGCAGCTCAATCCGGGGCCGCAGGGCCTGCCGCTGGAAATTTACTGCTTTACCGCAACCACGGTATGGGAGGCCTACGAAGATATCCAGTCCGACATCTTCGACCACCTTTACGCCATCCTGCCGGAATTCGGTCTAAGTGCCTACCAGCAGCCCAGCGGACACGATGTGCAGACAATCCGGATCGGGTTGCCGTCACCGGATTATCGTAATTAGGGTTTTACGGCGCGTCAGTTAAATAATAAAATAACGGCATTTGCTCCAGGCCGGTTTAACAGGCTGCTTTTACAAGACGTTCCTTGTTACTACGGAAAGATACCTGATGAAGCCTTATTCCATTCTTTTGTCTGTTGTGCTGGTAGTGTGCGTTGGTCTCATGGCGTCCTGCAAACGCCCCGGAAGCGAGAGCGCGCAGAAATCCTCCGCTTCCAGCCAGGCGGTACAATCCCGGTCACAGGCCGGAAAACCACTGAATCCGGAGCAGCTTGCCGCGAAAAAGCTGGCAGTCTACGCGGATGTTTACAGTCTGCTTGTTGACAGCGAGCAGGGACTGCCTGACGCCTACCGGACTTTCATGAAAAAAGTCGTAAAAGCCAAGCCTTCGGACGACATTGATTTTCCCGTGGCCCCGAATCTTGGCGAGGCGATAGCCGTCCTGAAGCAGAGCCGCTCCAAAGCCACAACCGGACAGGAATCACTTGACGCCGCGGCGGACAAACTGGTGACGGCAACAGACAAGCTGGCTGCCCATGAAAAAGAACTGGTTCCCTATTTCAGTGAAAAGGCCTACCGCGCTGACGGCATGTCCAGAGCCAGAAAATACTTTCCCGAAGTGCAGGCCGATTACGAAGCCGCATTGGCCGCGCTTTCCGGATTCGGTGCTGAAATCATGGCGGCCAAACGCGCGGTGTCCGAAAAACATATTGCCGCGTTCAGGGCGGGCGGCGATATTATTCGCAGCCATACCGAAGAAATCATGATGCTTTCCGAAGAATTGCTGGCTCTTTTTGATGATCCCAAAGTGCCGTTTAACCGGGGCGAAGCCTTTGCCAAAGGCAACAGCCTTGCCGCCCGGCTGGATAAAGCAATACAGGCGCAGCGCAAGGGGGTGGAAGAAGCAAAATCAAAGCCTGACGCCAAAGTCAGCCCGTACTATGACGCAATCCGCAATCTCGCTTCAGGCATCATCACCGATTACCGCGAGGTTCGGGACAAGCGCTCGGAAACCGCCTTTACCGCCATGCTGAAAAAATATGACGAAGCTGTAAAGGACTACAATAGCGTACAGGTGAACAGCGCGCAGCCTGACAACGTACCGGTTAAAAGCGCACCGGCTGTCGGCACACCGATGAAAAGCGCGCCAGTGAAAAGCGCGCAGGTTAAAGCATAAAAAATGCCGGAGGTTCTTCCTCAGGCATCCTTGCAAAATATTTTCCGGATTTTCCGGCCTTTCCCTTACATCCAGCCCATGCTCTGCGAGAGCTTGAAGAACCCGTAAACCAGCACACTGCCCACCGCCATCGAAAAGGCGGCAAACTTCATGAAAGTCACACGCGAACCGGGCGGAACCGATGCCGAACAGCCGCAGGAAATATCATAATCCGGGTTATACGCTTCCCCGCCGATAATCGGCGATTCAACAGGATTATCGCTCACAATCGGATTTGCGTTTACGACAGGATTCGCGTTGATAATCGGATTCGCGTTAACAATCGGATTGACATTGATAATGGGAGATTCGACAGGACTTGTGACGGACATGGTCATCTCCTTTCAAAAACAGGGTTGCATAAATCCCCTTTCGGGGCGCTGCCGTAATGCGCAGCCGTTTTTTCCCATTATATCAGGAATCTATCCTTGCAAGCCTAATGCAGGATCGCGTTTTTCCTGTCGGGTTTAACGTTTGGGCGCTGCGGGTTGCTTTGCCGCTTCGCTGCCGATAAAGCCAAGCGTATCGCCATCGGCGGTTATCAGCGTCAGCACAGGATGCGTACCGAATGTAATACGGTAGCTTGTGTTCCCCTTCAGACGGCTGGCTACTTCCCCGTCAAGCGCTGCTATATTGCCGTCAAGGCACATCATCCGGGTAGAAGCCATCATCCCGAAATTGATCTGGCCGTCTGAAACAGAATAGGGGCCGCTCATCATATTACAGGTATTGCGCACACGGAATCGTTCCTTGCCAAAATCCAGCAGTACCAGCTTGTCAGGCTGCACAAAAAGCTGGTCAATTCTCGCGTCCCGCGCATTTTTCGCATCCTGAAGCCGCCAGGAATAGCGGGTGAGGGTGGCGGCGTCCACAGAAGCGGATGCCGCCGTGTTGTCCGCATCGGACGAACAGGCGCAACCAGCCAGAATAACCGGAAACACCAGCGCGGCAAGATAACGTTTAATCATAATATCACTCCGTTATATCCGCAGAGGCGGAACGATTCAGTGACGGACCGGTTAATATTTGCCGACAGGCATAATATTGAGCGGCGTATCATTGGCCTTCAGCTTCAGTTCATTTCTGATGGCGTCCGTATTCATGGAAATGATATAACGCGCGCCAATATTCATCGAAGCCGCCGCGAGATAAATATTCTGGGTTATCGCGCCGCTTGCGATATATCCCCAGGCTTTGGCGCGCTCTCCCGTGACATTGCCCATAGCGTCCCCATCCGCAACGAAAATGAGCACCAGCGGTGCGGCGGCAACGCCTGACTGAAGGCCAACCATACCCTTGATATTCTTCTTTGAAATTTCCTTCAGGGAATGCGTTTTCCAGTCATACAGCGAAACCCCCTTATCGCAGGCTACATAAATCCTGCCGTAAGGCTCCATACCTTTGCCGTATGGCGTAGTCCA
>JAISIS010000088.1 GCA_031261905.1 Burkholderiaceae bacterium | reverse complement strand
AGGCTTTCCATCGTGTTTTCGGTGGAGAAGCGGAAGTTGAAATCCACCACCGCCTCGCCGGGGATAACATTGGAAGCGCCTGTCCCGGCATGGATGTTGGATATCTGCCAGGATGTAGGGTCGTAATAGGCATTGCCCCTGTCCCATACTTCTGTAGCCAGTTCGGCAAGCGCTGGCAGCGCCAGATGGATGGGGTTCCTGGCAATGTTCGGGTAGGCAATATGCCCCTGGATACCTTTAATGGTGAGCTTGCCGGAGAGGGAACCCCGGCGGCCATTCTTGATGATGTCTCCCAGCCGCTGCATGGAGCTGGGTTCGCCCACAATGCAGTAATCCGGCAGCTCGCCCCTGGCTTTCAGCTTGTCGCAAACCAGTACGGTGCCATCCGTTGCAGGGCCTTCCTCGTCACTGGTGATCAGGAAGGCGATGGAGCCGGTATAGGCGGGATTGGCGAGCACAAATTCCTTTGCCGCTATCACCATGGCGGCCAGCGGGACTTTCATGTCCGCCGCGCCGCGCCCGTACAGCATCCCGTTGCGTTCCGCAGGAGTAAAGGGCGCGGATGTCCATTTGTCCAGCGGGCCGGGAGGCACTACGTCCGTATGCCCCGCCAGTATAACCAGCGGGCGGGCGGTGCCGTGCCTGGCCCATAGGTTGGTTACGCCGTTGGATATGATGCTTTCGCAGCTAAAGCCAAGCGGAGCCAGCACATCGGCCAGGAGCTTCTGGCAATCACAGTCATCCGGCGTTACCGAAGGCTGCGCGAGCAGCTTCCTTGATAGCTCCAGCGTTGGGGTTTGCGGTGTGTTCATGGATTAAATTACGCTTCCCGCAGCAGGTCGTTGATGGCGGTCTTGGCGCGCGTTTGTGCGTCCACCCGTTTCACGATCACCGCGCAATACAGGCTGTATTTGCCGTCTTCGGAAGGCAGGCTGCCAGGGACGACAACGGAGCCGGAAGGGATGCGCCCATAAATGACCTTGTCGTTCTCGCGGTCATAGATGCGGGTGGATTGGCCGATATATACGCCCATCGAGATGACGCTGTTCTCTTCCACGATGACGCCTTCCACAATTTCGGAACGCGCGCCGACAAAGCAATTATCCTCGATGATGGTGGGGTTGGCCTGCATGGGTTCCAGCACGCCGCCGATGCCTACACCGCCCGACAAATGCACGTTCTTGCCGATCTGCGCGCAGGAGCCTACCGTGGCCCAGGTGTCAATCATCGCGCCTTCATCCACGTAGGCTCCGATATTGACGAAGGAAGGCATCATGACAACATTTCTGCCAATGAAGCTGCCGCGCCGCGCCACGGCGGGCGGCACCACGCGGAAGCCGCTGCGGGCAAAGTCCGCATCTGTCCAGGCGGCAAATTTGCTCGGCACCTTGTCGTAGAAATTAAGCGCGAGGGCGCCGGAGTTACCCAGGGGCATGGCGGTGTTATCTTCCATACGGAAAGAGAGCAGCACGGCCTGTTTGGTCCACTGGTTGACGACCCACTCGCCATCCTGCTTCTCCGCCACGCGCAGGCTGCCCTGGTCAAGGCGGTTCAGGGTTTCGTTGATGGCTTCACGGATTTCGGCTGAAGCCTGGAGGGCGGTCAGGTTGATGCGGTTCTTCCAGGCGTCTTCAATGGTCTTTTGGAGAGATTGTGTCATTTGTATCGCTTGATTATGGTTAGGGGTTGCGAAAAAAGGTATGCGTATTATAAACGTCCGGTGAAGTCCGTGATGCGCCGTATGGCTTCCAGGCATTCTTCCTGTTCGGCGACCAGTGCGATGCGTATCCGGTTGTCGCCCGGATTGATGCCGTGCGCCGTGCGCGCCAGGTAGCTGCCCGGCAGGACTGTCACGTTATATTCCGCGTAGAGCCGCTGGGCAAACTGGGTATCGCTCAGGCCGGTTTTGCGGAAGACATCCGCCCAGAAGTAAAAGCTGGCGTCCGGCATGGCAACATCCATTACCGGTTGCAACAGCGGCAGGGCAGCCGCGAATTTGGCCTGGTATTTGGCGCGGTTCCCGATTACGTGGGTTTCATCGTTCCAGGCGGCGATGGAAGCGTTCTGGATGGTCTGGCTCATGGCGCTGCCGTGATAGGTGCGGTACAGCAGGAATTGCTTCATGATGGCCGCGTCGCCCGCCACGAACCCGGAACGCATACCGGGCGCGTTGGAGCGCTTGGAAAGGCTGGATAGCATGACCAGCCGGGGATAGCCATCCCGGCCCAGGCGGTGCGCGGCTTCCAGGCCGCCCAGCGGCGCGTTGTCATCGAAATAAATTTCCGAATAACATTCATCCGAGGCAATGACAAAGCCATAGCGGTCGGAGAGGGCGAACAATTGTTTCCATTGCTCCAGCGTAAGCACAGCACCTGTCGGGTTGGCGGGCGAGCAAAGGTAAAGCAGCCGCGTCCTGTTCCAGATTTCATCAGGTACGCTGTCGTAATCGCAGTTGAAATTGCTGGCCGGGTCGGCGTTGACGAAATATGGTTCCGCGCCGCCCAGGAGTGCCGCCCCTTCGTATATCTGGTAAAAGGGGTTGGGGCAGACGACTATGCCATGTTCCGCAGGATCCAGCACGGCCTGGGCCAGCGAAAACAGCGCCTCGCGGGAACCCATGGTGGGTACGATCTGGGTGGCGGCGTCCGGCAGGGGTATGTTGTAGCGGCGCATCAGCCAGGCGGCAATGGCCTGCCTGAACGATTCCTGCCCCAGAGTGGCCGGGTAGCTGGCCAGGCCATCCAGGTTGTCGCATATCGCCTGCCGGATGCAGTCGGGCGTGGGATGGCGTGGTTCGCCAATGCCCAGGTTGATGTGCCGGTATGCAGGGTTGGGCGAAGTGTCGGCAAAAAGTTGCCGCAGCTTCTCAAAGGGGTATGATTGTAAGCGGCCTAATAGCGGATTCATAATAACGCCTGAAACAGAGGTTAAAAACAAACAGTGTGAACAGGGGGATATTATGACGGAAGGGGGAAAAATGCGCACACTTATTACCCTTGTCTTAAATATCTTCCGGTTGCGGTCTGACCCCGCGTGAAAAGAGAAAGGAGAATGGCGATGCACAATCAGGACCCTGCGGAGGCAATTGTCCGCCAATACAAACTCAAACCGCATCCCGAAGGCGGGTTTTATAAGGAAACCTATCGTTCGGAGGCAATCATACCGGTGCATGCATTGCCTGAAGGTTATCCGGGACCCAGAAATACAAGCACAGCTATCCTGTATCTGTTGAAAGAAGGGGATTTCTCGGCTCTGCACAGGATACGGCAGGACGAGATCTGGCACTTCTATCTTGGCGGCGCGCTGCATCTGGTGATGCTTTCGCCGGATGGCGATTACATGGAAGTACTGCTGGGGAAGGATGTGGCCGCAGGCGAGCGGGTGCAATATATTGTGCCGGCAGGCTGGTGGTTTGGCGCAAAGCCGGTGTCAGGCGTACCTTATTCCTTTGTGGGCTGCACGGTTTCGCCGGGCTTTGATTTTGAGGATTTCGAACTGGGCAAGCGGGATTCACTGCTTGAGCAGTTTCCGGATCGCCGGGAAACGATCCTGGCCTTTACGCGCGAAGACTGAACGGGTAATGCCGGGAGTCAGGCGTCAGTCACGCAGTCCACAAAGTACCCGCGTCTGCCGTTGACTTCCCGCGTGACCAGGCCGTGTACATCTGTTTCGAAACCGGGAAATTTCTCGTTGAAGTCCCGCGCGAATTTGAGATATTCCACGATGGTCCTGTTGAAGCGCTCGCCCGGAATAAGCAGTGGAATGCCGGGAGGGTAGGGCGTCAGCAGGATGGCGGTTATACGGCCTTCCAGTTCGTCAATCGGCACCCGCTCAATCTTGCGGTGCGCCATCCGCGCGAAGGCGTCGGAAGGCTTCATTGCCGGGATCATATCTGACAGGTACATCTCCGTCGTCAGGCGGGCAACATCGTACTCGCGGTAAAAATCGTGGATGCTCTGGCAGAGGTCCCGAAGCCCCAGGCGCTCGTATTGCGGCGCGGCGGCGGCAAATTCCGGCAGGATGCGCCAGATGGGCTGGTTCCTGTCATAATCGTCCTTGAATTGTTGCAAGGCGGTCAGGAGCGTGTTCCAGCGGCCTTTGGTAATGCCGATGGTAAACATGATGAAAAAGGAATACAGGCCGCACTTCTCGACGATCACGCCATGCTCGGCCAGGTAGGTCTTGACTATGGAAGCCGGTATGCCGGTTTCCCTGAAATTGCCGTCCAGTGACAGGCCGGGCGTGATGATGGTGGCCTTGATGGGATCCAGCATGTTGAATCCCGGTGCGATGTCGCCAAAACCATGCCAGTCGTCTTCGGCACGGATCATCCAGTCTTCGCGCTCGCCGATATTCTCTTCCGCGAAGTTGTCCGGTCCCCAGACTTCAAACCACCAGTCCTGCCCGAACTCCTGCGAGACTTTCTTCATGGCGCGCCTGAAATCCAGGGCTTCCAG
>JAISIS010000138.1 GCA_031261905.1 Burkholderiaceae bacterium | reverse complement strand
TCATTTCATTTACCGTAATGCTGCTCTGTTTTCTGATGGGCCTGCAAAACGCGATCATTACCCGGATATCCAATGCCGTTATACGCACCACCCACGTTACGGGTATTGTGACTGATATAGGTATCGAGCTGGGCAAAATGTTTTTCTGGAACCGTGCGGTGGACAAGGAAGATGAAACCTATGTCCGCGCCAACCGGGCCAAGCTGCTGTTATTGACCAACCTCCTGGTGATGTTCTTTCTGGGGGGGTGTGCAGGCGCGTTCGGGTTTCAATTGATCGGGTATATGACGATGTTTTTTATGGCGGCTGCACTTTTTCTCCTGGCAATTATGCCGGTGGTTGACGATTTCAGTTTGCGTTTTCGGAAAAGATAGGCATTGAAGCCGGAAACGGAGCGTACAGTACTTTTTATGTCACAGCCGAAAGACAATACATTCGTTTTTGAATGGCCGGTTCGCGTCTATATTGAAGACACGGACATGGGCGGCGTGGTTTTTTACGCCAATTACCTGAAATTCTTCGAGCGCGCCAGAACCGAATGGCTGCGCAGCACAGGCATAACGCAACAGACGCTCATGGAAGAATTTTCACTGATTTTTGTGGTGAGTCGTTTCGCTGTGGATTACCTTGCTTCCGCGCGACTGGATGACGAATTGCGTCTGACCGTGGAACCCGTCCACATAGGGAGGGCATCTGTTGATTTGAAGCAGCGCGCTTTTCGCGGCGAGAAGCTTTTGGCCAGTGCCGAATTGCGGATTGTTTCCGTTTCATTACCGGCCATGCGTCCGGTTGCGATACCGCCCTACATCCTTGAGAAGATGAAAAGCAATCCCGTCACATGAAAAGCGAATACAATACCAGGCGGTTAAGCCCCGCATTTTGATGAATCTCCAACGATTGACATTCTTCCTATGACTGTTACTCAAGACCTTTCATTTATTTCCCTGATCCTTCATGCCTCACTCCTGGTGCAACTGGTGATGGCGCTGCTGCTGGCGGTTTCTGTTCTGAGCTGGATGTACATCTTCCGGAAGATGTTTGCCGTCCGGGATGCCTATGCCCAGACGGAAGCGTTTGAGAGCGCGTTCTGGTCAGGCGGCAATCTCAAAAGCCTGTATGAACGCGCCAGCAGTAATAACCGTTCCGGTGCTCTGGAGCGCATTTTCCATGCAGGCATGAGCGAATATATGAAAAGCAAATCCTCCCTGTCAGGCACTGACACGGTCGCGTTGCTTGACGGGGCGCGCCGTGCCATGCGGGCCGCCTATCAGCGGGAGATGGATCATCTGGAATCCCACCTTTCTTTCCTGGCATCGGTCGGATCGGTTTCCCCTTACGTGGGTCTTTTCGGCACAGTCTGGGGGATCATGAACGCGTTCCGCGGCCTGGCCAATGTGCAGCAGGCCACGCTGGCAACGGTTGCGCCGGGTATCGCGGAAGCGCTGATTGCCACGGCCATCGGTCTTTTTGCCGCGATTCCAGCAGTGCTGGCGTATAACCGCTATTCTCATGAAGTGGATCGGCTTGCCATACGCTTTGAGAGCTTTATTGAAGAATTCTCGAATATTCTCCAGAGACAGTCAAAATAGGAGAACGCCATGTCATATCAGATATCCGGGCAAGGCTCCCTGCGCGGCGGGCGCAAAAGCAAACTCAAATCGGAAATCAATGTCGTTCCGTACATTGACGTTATGCTGGTGTTGCTGATTATCTTCATGGTCGTGTCACCCGCGACTATTCCTGGCACCGTCAATTTGCCGTCCGCAGAAAAAACGGCACTGCCGCCGACCAGCTATATCCATATCGCGCTGCGTCCTGACGCAAACGCGGAAATTGGCGTCAGGCAGGAAGGGAAGGCTGGCGGAAGGACCGAATCCGTACCGGATCATGAGGCGCTGATGCGGCGTCTCAGGGATTTTCATTCCAGCCATCCTGACTATCCGGTTGTGATATCGGGAGACAAGGATATTCGCTACGAAGAAGTCATCAAAACCTTGTCCGATGCCAGGAAAATGGGCATTAAGAGGGTAGGGCTGGCGACCCGTTAGCGATCCGGCGCGGAATTTATGAAACAGGAGTCAGGGTTATATTTCATCCCGAAAGAATCAAAGACCAAGCAGTCCTTGATTCTGGCATTGTTCGTGCATATGGCGTTGCTGGCGTTTCTCTGGATTGGCGTCAGCTGGAAAAACGATCAGGGCGAGATGGCCGAAGCCGAAGTTTGGGATATCAAGGTCAGGGATGCCGCGCCAGTGGCGACTGCGCCCGAACCGGTTGCGGAAGAAGCTCCGCCTGAAAAGCCTGCTGTGCCGCCCGAGCCGGTAAAGGAAACGGTAGAGGAAAAACCGGATATCGCGCTGGAGCAGGAAAAGAAGCGCAAGGAAGAAAAGCGTAAGGAAGAGCAACGCAAAGAAGAACAGCGCAAGGAAGAAAAAAAGAAAGCGGAAGCGAAGAAAAAAGAAGAGCAAAAAGCCAAACAGCTCAAGCGGGCCGACCAGCAAAAGGCCAATGCCATCATGGCGGAGGAAGCCAGGCGTCTGGCGGCGAAAAGCGGTACAGGTGGCAGTGGCACTTCGCCTTATTCAACGGGTAGCGGTCGCGCGGATGCTGGCTACAGCCGGAAGGTTGGTGCTAAAATTAAGTCGAACACGGTATTCAACGTGCCTGAAGGCTTAAGTGGCAATCCACCGGTTGAGTATGAGGTGCAGTTATTGCCGGATGGTTCGGTAAGGGGAATCAAAAAACGCAAATCATCCGGCGTACCCGGCTTTGATGAAGCGGTGCAGCGTGCAATTGAAAGATCGGCGCCCTATCCGCAGGACCAGTCAGGCAGGATGCCGTCCGGGTTTATTTTGTCGCACAAACCGAAAGGCTAGTTCATGCAGAAAAAGAAAGGCAGCTTGTTGCGCCCGTTTTTCGGGGTTGGCTTGTTTTTGTTGCTGGCGTCCCAGGCATTTGCGCAGGAAAAGATTCACATCGAAATATCAGGGGTTGGCGCGCAACAGATTCCGATCATTGTTACCGGGTTTTCTGGCGAAGAGTCGGCAAAGGAGCGGCCTTCCGCCATCATCAAGGCGGATCTTGAACGCAGCGGCGTATTCCGCATTATTGACACCACAACCGTGCTTGCAGAAGATGCTGTCGTCAATTATGACGACTTGCAGACCAAAGGTGCGGCGGCACTGGCGGATGGCAGCGTAAAACGCGCGGTGGCGGCGGGGCGTTATGAGGTTCGCTACAGCCTGCATGACATGGCGAAAAAGCAAAAGATTTCCTCTCTGTCCATGGCCGCCTCTGAAAAATCCCTGCGCCTTTCCGCGCACAAGATTGCGGACGATATTTACGAGAAGCTGACAGGCTTCAAAGGTATCTTCTCCACCCGTATTGCCTATATCACCCGCTCAGGACGTGAATATCGCCTGGAAGTGGCTGATGCGGACGGTGAAAACAGACAGGTGGCGTTGCGTTCAAACGAGCCGATTATTTCACCATCCTGGTCTCCTGACGGCACCAAGGTGGCCTATGTGTCATTTGAAGCCAAGAAGCCGGTTGTTTATATCCAGAATCTGGTGACAAGGCAGCGTACCGTTATTGCCAATTACAAGGGCAACAATTCAGCGCCATCCTGGTCTCCTGACGGCTCCCGTCTGGCGGTGGCGCTTTCCCGCGATGGCCTGACCCAGGTGTATATTGTCAATGCCAATGGCCAGGGGCTTCGTCGGCTGACCAAAAGCAACAGCATCAATACCGAACCTCAATTCTCGCCGGACGGGCAATCCATTTACTTTACCAGTGACAGGAGCGGTGCTCCCCAGATATACAAAACCGGGATTAACGGGGATCGCGTTTCCCGTGTGACATTCTCTGGCGGCTACAATATCAGCCCCAGAATTTCCCCTGATGGCAAACATCTGGCCTATGTTTCACGGCGTGGCGGAGGTTTCCAGCTTTACCTGCTGGATCTCGTGAATGGTCAGGAACAGCGCCTGTCGGGCACGACGAAAGATGAATCCCCCAGTTTTTCGCCGAATGGGCAGTATATTATGTACGCAACGCAGGCGGGACGCCGC
Organism: Burkholderiaceae bacterium; assembly: GCA_031261905.1. Lineage (GTDB taxonomy): Bacteria > Pseudomonadota > Gammaproteobacteria > Burkholderiales > Burkholderiaceae_D > Oxalobacter. The sequence continues at coordinate 3,362 of JAISIS010000138.1, read as the reverse complement.
AAACTGCTTTCAATAGTGTCGATTGATGGACGCGTCAAACAGCAAATTTCCCTGCAGGCCGGCGATATTCGTGAGCCGTCGTGGGGACCATTTATGAAGTAATTTTTGAGCTGGAGCAATCATGAACAAATTACAAAAACTGCTGCTCGTTTTCCTGGCGGCTTTGTGCCTGACGGCTTGTGAATCATCTGTCAAGCTGGATGAGACTGCCAATGCGCCTGAGACGGATTCCCGGACGGTAGCTACTGTGGACACCGGTTCCACAGATCCGCTGAATGACCCTAAAGGTGAACTGGCAAGGCGCAGTGTGTATTTTGATCTGGACAGTTATGTCGTCAAGGATGAGTACAAACCCATTGTACAGGCGCATGCGCGTTACCTGAACAAGAACCGCAACCGCCGCATCCTTATCCAGGGCAATACGGATGAACGGGGCGGCAGCGAATATAACCTGGCGCTGGGGCAAAAACGCGCGGAGGCTGTTCGCAAGGCAATGTCGCTGATGGGTGTGAGCGACAGCCAGATGGAAGCTGTGTCCTTCGGCAAGGAAAAGCCCAGGGCGCTGGGTCATGATGAGGCCTCATGGGCTGAAAACCGCCGTGCCGACATTGTGTACCAATAAACCATGGGCAGAAGAACCGCTTGTTTTGTCTTCTCGCTGCTGATTGCCTGCCTGCTTCCCTGGCAGGCAAAGGCGGCCTTGTTTGAAGATACCGAGGCCCGCCGTTCCATTCTGAATTTGCGCGCGGACAAGGCGGATAAATCCGCCTTGCTGGAGCTTTCCGCGCAGAACGAGCAGTTGAAGGAAGAAATCGCCAAATTGCGCGGGCAGATTGAGGTGCTGACCAACGAATTGCACACCCTGCAACAGAAGCAAAAGAATTTTTATCTTGACCTTGATAACCGCGTCAGCAAGATGGAACCGCAGGAAGTAACGGTGGATGGCAAAAGCGCCATGATAGAACCTGATGAAAAGAAGGCGTTTGACAAGGCCGAAGCTGCTTTCCAGGCCGGAAACTACAAGGAGGCGGCGCAGGGGTACAACGCGTTCCTGAAGCGCTATCCCAAATCGGGACTGGCGGTGCTGGCGCAGTTCGCGCTGGGTAATTCATGGTATTTGCAGAAAGAGTACAAGAACGCCTTGTCAGCCTATGCCGTTTTGCTAAAGCGTTACCCGGAAAGTGAAAAGGTGCCGGATGCCATGCTGACTATGGCAAGCTGTCATCTCGGACAGAAAGATCTATGGGCCGCCAAAAAGACTCTGAATACGATTATTGAAAAGTATCCCGAATCCGAAGCGGCAAAGGAAGCGCAGGAGCGCCTGAAACAATTCAAATAATTCCGGAAATTTCTCCTGATGACTGACGTTGTTTCCAATCCGGAACGCCAGGCGGAACTGGTTCACGCCTTTCAGCGGGCCTTGCATGACGAAACTCAGCTTCGTCCCGAAATGGCTGAAACGCATGTTTCGTGGATTCTGCTGACGAAAGACAAAGCCTACAAAATAAAGAAGGCGCTCAAGCTGGATTTCCTGGATTTTTCCAGGTTGTCCGCCAGACGTCATTATTGTGAGGAAGAGATTCGCCTGAACAGGCGTACCGCGCCGGGAATTTATCAGCAGGTTGTCGCGATTGGCGGCATCCCGGAGAGTCCCCGTCTTCATGCCGAACCCGTTCTGGAATATGCGGTGGAAATGAAGCGTTTTCCGCAGGAAAACGAGATGGGGCATTTGTTGCGTGATAACCGCCTGCATGTTTCCCATATAGATAGCCTGGCGGAGAATGTAGCGCGTTTCCACCAGAGTTTGCCGCCGCTTCCGGAAGCGCCATCCGGTACAGCCTATGGCGCGCATGAGTTTGTGCGGCAGGGCATTGAAAACAATTATGGGGAATTGCGCGCGCTTTTCTCCAGTCTGAACCTGATGGCGGAACGGGATGCCCTGGATGCGCTTGCTAAACGGCATCTCTCCTTGCTGGATAATTGCCGCCAGCTCATCGGGACGCGCAGGAAAAACGGCTTCATCCGAGAGTGCCACGGTGATTTGCACATGGGGAATATCGTGGTGATGGATGGTAATGCCATCCCGTTTGACGGCATTGAATTTGCGCCTGATTTCCGCTGTGTGGATGTGATATGCGATCTGGCCTTTGCCTTTGCGGATTTGCTGCATTTCGGCAGGCCGGACTATGCCTGGCGTTTGCTGAGCCGCTACCTGGAAGTAACGGGCGATTACCAGGGCGTACGCCTTTTACATCTTTTCAGCGCCTCCCATGCGCTGGTGCGCGCAAAAGTCATTGCAATGCGTTGCCAGCAGGTGGCAACGGAGGCGGAAAAGCAGGTTTATCTGGCGGATAGCCACAGTTACCTGGAACTGGCGCGGGATTTGCTGTGGGACAGACGATCAGGATTGCTGATAACCTGCGGCTTGCCCGGAGCGGGAAAAAGCGGCTTTTCGCTGGCCGCGCTGGGGAAAATCGGCGCTATCCGGATTCGTTCCGACGTGGAGCGCAAGCGGCACTATGGCTTGCAGGCCTTGCAAAGCAGTGCCGAAGCGCCAGAAAACATTTACAGCAAGGATGCCTCGGCAATCACTTACGGCATACTGGAGCAACATGTCGGCCAGTTGCTGGAAGCCGGATTCCTGGTAATTGTGGATGCGGCATTTCTCCGCGCCAAAGAGCGCCAGCGCTTTTATCAACTGGCCCGCGAGCAGGGCGTGCCTTTCCTCATTGCCCTGATTACCGCTGCACCGGAAACCCTGCTTCGCCGCGTAATCGCACGACAGGCGCGGCAGGATGATCCTTCCGAAGCAGGTGCAGCCGTATTGGCCATGAAGCAACAGCAATTTGAGCCGCTTTCTCCGGAAGAACTGGAATACACCGTTGAAATCCGCAATGAAGATGGTGATAACCTTGATTCCGGCGTGGATTGGGATAGCTTAAAGCGCAAGCTGATGCCGTTGGCCGGATAGTCAGACAAAGGTATCCAGCAGCATAATCTGCCCCAGGGCGGGGATTTCCAGCGAGTGATCCGGCAGGTTGGCGCGTTCCCATGCCGTGCGCAACAGTTTGGGCGGCTCATCCAGTGGTTCATCCGAGAGCTTGAATGCGCCCCAGTGCATGGGAATCAGGCGTTTCGCGCCAAGGATGGGCATCGCCTCAACGGCCTCATCGGGATTGATGTGCTGGGGGCTCATGAACCAGCGCGGCGCGTAAGCCCCGATAGGAAGCATGGCAGCGTGGATTTCGCCAAAACGCTGCCCGATCTCGGCAAAGCCGTCAAACCAGCCAGTATCGCCAGAATGATACAGGCGCAGCCCCTCCTTTTCGATGACAAAGCCGCCCCACCAACTGGTATTGATG
>JAISIS010000149.1 GCA_031261905.1 Burkholderiaceae bacterium | reverse complement strand
GTGGCGACCGAAGTGCGAAGCCTGGCGCAGAGAAGCGCGACAGCCGCAAGGGAAATCAAGGAACTCATCAGCGATTCGGTCAGCAAGGTCAACTCTGGCAATGATCTGGTCAGTAACGCGGTGACGACCATGACCGAGATTGGCGATCAGATCAAACATGTGAACGACATCATGAACGAAATCACGATGGCGACGCAGGAACAGATCGCGGGGATTGAGCAGGTGAACATTGCCGTCACGGAGATGGATACGATGTCTCAGCAGAATGCGGCGCTGGTGGAAGAATCCGCAGCAGCCTCCATACATTTGCAGGATCGCTCCCGCGAACTGTTGGAAGTCATCAGTAAATTTCAGATTCAGGAACATGCCCACCACTGACGGCGTCATGGACAACCACGATTGATGGTATGTCTGGGCAGCCGGTAAGCGGATGTGATAACATCTGAAATTTTACTGCTTTATGCTGCCCCCTCATCATCACGCGCTTGTTCTTTTCAGCGGCGGACAGGATTCGACAACCTGCCTGGCGTGGGCGCTTTCGTGTTATGCCCATGTGGAAACCATCGGCTTTGATTACGGCCAGCGCCACCGGGTGGAACTGGATGCGCGGCCTGTCATCCTTTCCGGCCTGCGCGCGCTTTCCGCTGAATGGGACAAGCGGCTTGGCGAAGATCATCTGATTGATCTTTCCCTGCTGGCAAGCCTCTCTGAAACCGCCATGACCAGCGATATGGCGATACGCCTCATGGAAAACGGCCTGCCAAATACCTTTGTGCCGGGACGCAACCTGCTCTTCATGACAGTTGCCGCCGCGCTGGCTTATCGCCGTAACCTGAATATCCTCATTGGCGGGATGTGCGAAACGGATTCATCCGGCTATCCGGATTGCCGCGATGACGCCATGAAGGCGCTGCAACTGACGCTGAATCTCGGTATGGCGTCTTCCTTCCGGGTGGAAACGCCGCTGATGTGGAGGGACAAGGCCCAGACCTGGCAACTGGCCCATGAACTGGGCGGGAAGCCGCTGGTTGACCTGATCCGGCAGGAAACGCATACCTGTTATCTGGGCGAACGCGGCTCCCTGCACGACTGGGGATACGGCTGCGGCGATTGCCCTGCCTGCCGCTTGCGCGAAAACGGTTATGCCCGTTTTTCCGGCAATCCGCCTGCGCGCTGACCTTTTTACGCTTCCCTGATAAAAAACGCGTATTTCCGGAATGGAAATACGCGTTTTTGTACAGCATCCGCCACAGCGGAAAAACGATAGATCAGTCGTCAGACCACTTCCAGTCGCGGATCTCCGGCATATCTTCGCCATACTGGTGAACATATGCCTTGTGGTCGATCAGCTTGTCACGCAGGTACTGCTTCGCATAGGCCGCGCGGCTGGCCAGATGCGGCACCCTGTCAATCACATCGCCAACCAGATGGAAACGATCCAGCTCATTCAGCACCACCATATCAAACGGCGTGGTGGTGGTGCCCTCCTCCTTGTAACCGCGCACATGCATATTCCTGTGGTTGGTACGGCGATAGGCAAGGCGGTGAATCAGCCAGGGATAGCCGTGGTAGGCAAAGATGACCGGCTTGTCCGTGGTAAATAGCGCATCAAAATCCTTGTCCGACATGCCGTTCGGATGTTCGCTTGGCGGCTGCAGAACCATCAGGTTCACCACGTTGACAACCCGTATCTTAAGTTCGGGTACATGCTCGCGCAGCATCTTCACTGCCGCCAGCGTTTCCATGGTGGGAATATCGCCGCAGCAGGCCATTACCACATCCGGCTCGCTGCCTTTGTCATTGCTGGCGAACTCCCAGATACTCGCGCCGGCGGTGCAATGCTTGATGGCGTCATCCATGTTCAGGTACTGCAATGCCGGTTGCTTGCCCGCCACAACCACGTTGATGCGATGACGGCTACGCAGGCAGTGGTCGGTGACGGACAGCAGCGTATTGGCATCAGCCGGGAGGTAAACGCGGACGATATCCGCCTTTTTGTTCATCACCAGATCAATGAAGCCAGGATTCTGGTGGCTCAGCCCGTTATGGTCCTGACGCCAGACATGGGAGGTCAGCAGATAGTTAAGCGAAGCCACCGGTCGCCGCCAGGGAATGCGGCGCGTCACTTCCAGCCATTTCGCATGCTGGTTGAACATGGAGTCAACCACATGGATAAAGGCTTCATAACAGGGGAAAAAGCCATGACGGCCTGTCAGGATATATCCTTCCAGCCAGCCTTCGCACTGGTGCTCGGAGAGCATTTCCATGACGCGTCCGTTATGCGAAATCTGGTGATCGTCCGGTTTGATTTCCGCCACCAGACAGCGATCCGTCACGTCAAATACGGCTCCCCAGCGATTGGATTCGGTTTCATCCGGGCTGAATACCCGGAAATTCCGGGCTTCTTCATTAAGCACCATGACGTCACGGATCATGCGGCCCTGAATACGCGTTGCCTCGGCAACGGTCACGCCTGGATTCACGTCAATGGCATAATCCCGGAAATCCGGCATCCGCAAATCACGCAGCAGGATGCCGCCGTTAGCGTGGGGGTTTGCTCCCATCCGGCGGGTACCTTTTGGCGCCAGCGCCTCCAGTTCCGGCAGGAAGCGGCCCTTTTCATCGAAAAGTTCTTCCGGCTTGTAGCTCCGCATCCATTCTTCCAGAATTTTCAGGTGCGCCGTGTTGGTCTTGGTTTCCGATACCGGCACCTGGTGCGAGCGGAAGGAACCTTCAAGTTTTAATCCATCCACGACTTTCGGGCCTGTCCAGCCTTTGGGCGTACGCATGATAATCATGGGCCAGATCGGACGCTCTTTCAGGCCCTTGGTACGGGCATTTTTCTGAATCGCCTTTATTTCGGCAATGACTGTATCCAGTACGGAGGCCATCTGCTGGTGCAGCGCCATTGTGTCGCCCTTGACGGAATCATAATCCACGTAATGGGGCTTGTAGCCATAGCCTTTGAAGAGCATATCCAGCTCTTCATGCGTAATGCGCGCCAGCACGGTCGGGCCTGCGATCTTGCCGTCATTCAGATGCAGAATCGGCAGGACCGCGCCATCATATTCGGGATTAAGGAATTTGTTGGAATGCCAACTGGTCGCCAGCGGACCGGTTTCCGCTTCGCCATCTCCTACCACGCAGGTGACGATCAGATCAGGATTATCAAAGGCCGCGCCATAGGCGTGGGAAAGGCAATAGCCCAGTTCACCGCCTTCGTTGATGGATCCCGGCGTTTCCGAGGCCACGTGGCTCGGAATGCCTCCAGGGAAAGAGAACTGGGTAAAGAGCCGTTTCAGCCCTTGCTCGTCCTGGGAAATATTCGGATAAAACTCGCTGTAGGAACCTTCCAGATACGTATGCGCCACCAGGCTTGGCCCGCCATGACCCGGCCCGGTGATATAAATCATATCCAGGTCATATTTATTGATGACCCTGTTCAGGTGCACATAAACAAAATTCAGGCCGGGTGAGGTGCCCCAGTGCCCAAGAAGCCTCGGCTTGACATGGTCGGGGGACAGCGGAACGCGCAAGAGTGGATTGTCATATAAATAAATCTGGCCGACCGCCAGATAATTGGATGCCCGGAAATAGGCGTCCATTTTCTGGAGCATATCCGGCGACAATGGCTTGGCGTTCTTGTTGACTTTCTTGTTCATACCCATTTGTTCCTTTCTTTTCTGATGCCTGGTCTCCCGCGTACCGCATCGCAACCCAAACAGCAACGTATCAGGCAATGGAATGGTGAATAAACATCTCTTCATACTGACGGCCACAGCATACTGACAGCCACAGGCACATTCACATCGTGCCCGATAAAACAATACTAACCGCTCAATCAGGAGAAAGCAATTGAAAAGCGAAATTTTGCTACAGGAATATATCCCCCTGAAAAAATGCCTGTTTTCAGGGGGCGGGTAGCAATTTGTTACAAGAAAAGTCTCAGCTTTTTTCTTTGGAAGGGCGCTTCCAGCCGGAAATAACGGTCTGTTTGCTCCGGGAAATCGCAAGGGAGTTGGGCGGCGCATCTTTGGTAAGCGTGGTGCCCGCGCCAATGGTCGCTCCCGCGCCAACCCTGACCGGCGCGACCAGTTCGCAATTGGTGCCGATGAAGGCGTCATCCTCAATCACCGTTTCATGCTTGTTTGCGCCGTCATAGTTGCAGGTTATCGCGCCTGCGCCAATATTGACGCGGCTGCCCACGGTGGAGTCGCCCACATAGGCCAGATGGTTGGCCTTGCTTTGCGCGGCAATACGGCTGTTTTTGATCTCGACAAAGTTGCCTATATGAACGGCTTCGCCCAGATTTGCGCCGGGCCTCAGGCGCGCATAAGGCCCGATAAGGGATTCGTCACCAATAGCCGCGCCGTCAATGTGGCAGAACGGGCGTATCTCTACATCATTGCCCACCCTGCTTTCCCGAATGTGGCAATGAGGGCCGACAGATACCCGGTCACCCAGCACGACATCCCCTTCAAACACGCAATTGACGTCAATCGCGACATCGCGGCCACAGGTCAGCGTTCCCCGCACGTCAAGGCGCGACGGGTCGGCCAGCGTCACGCCCTGATCCAGCAGGCTATCCGCGATATTGCGCTGATGAATACGCTCCAGTTCCGCCAGTTGCCGCTTGTTATTGACGCCCATCACTTCCCAC
>JAISIS010000129.1 GCA_031261905.1 Burkholderiaceae bacterium | reverse complement strand
CACGCCGGACGATTTTTTCTTTTCCACCTTTTGCGCCGAGCGCAGGCGGGATTGCGCCTGGCGAATCACCAGATCGGCCAGCTTGCGTCCCTGATCCACATTCTGGTTCAGCCACACTTCCAGCGGCGGGCGGACAAAGTGGGATACCATCCTTACCGCATCGCGCGAATTCAGGCGTTCCTTGATCTGCCCCTGAAATTGCGGATCCAGTACGCGCGCAGAAAGGATAAAGGAAACGCGCGCAAACACGTCTTCCGGCAGCAGGCGGATGCCTTTGGGCAGCAGCGAATGCATCTCGGCAAAACTCTTCACCGCGTTGAACAGGCCATCACGCAAGCCGCTTTCGTGCGTACCCCCGGCTGACGTGGGAATCAGGTTCACAAACGATTCGCGCACCAGCGGGCCTTCAGCCGTCCAGGCCACCAGCCAGACTGCACCCTCGCCAGGCGCAAAACCTTCCTGGGTGGTTTCGGCATAATGTTCGCCTTCAAACAGGGGGATAACCGTATCGTCATCCGATTCCAGTCCTAACTGCTCGCGCAGATAACCGCGAAAACCGCTTTCGTATTGCCAGGTTTCAGTCTCGCCCGTTTTTTCATCAAGGAGCGAAACCGTCACACCGGGCAGCAACAGTGCCTTGGAACGCAGCAAGCGCCGGAGTTCGGCGGGCGGAATTGCAGGGCTGTCAAAATATTTCGGGTCAGGCCATACCGTTATCCGGGTGCCCGATTTTTTTTCACCGCGCGCCAACGGGTGTGATGTCAGGGGGGAGGCTGTCTCGCCATTGGCGAAGGTGATTTCGTGCCGTTTCCTGTCGCGCCATACCGTTACCGCAACTTTCACGGAGAGGGCGTTGGTGACGGAAACGCCCACACCATGCAGTCCGCCCGAGAACGTATAGGCGCTTTCCATGCCTTTTTTGAATTTGCCGCCGGAGTGCAGGCGTGTAAACACCACTTCAATGGTTGGAATTTTCTCATCCGGATGTTTCCCGACCGGAATGCCGCGACCATCATCCTCCACGCTGACGTTGCCGTCCTCATGCAGCGTAACCTGAATGTTTTTGCAAAAACCCGCAATGGCTTCATCCGAGGCATTGTCAATTACCTCGGTGACAATATGGAGCGGGCTTTCCGTGCGGGTGTACATGCCAGGCCGCTGGCGGACAGGTTCCAGCCCTTTCAGTACCTGTATGGAAGATTCGTTGTAGGAGGATTTTTCCGGCATGGGGTAACAAGCGCAACATTCAAACGGCTGATTTTACAACGAGCCGGGCGGCAGGTAAAAATATGGGACGCCCCCATTGATCATATGTAGCTAACCGTATATAATGAAATATTGATGTGGTTTCAGCAAAAAGTTTGGAACATGAATATGGGCGCACGCCCATTTTTTTTTCATTGGCGCAATGAAAAAGCAAAGGCGGCGCGTGCCGCTGTTGTCCGGGGGTAAGTTTGTTGCACGATCTGATAGAAAGAACCGTGAATGGCTGCGGCTATGATCTGGTTGATGTTGAGCGCGCGTCAGGCGGGCTTTTGCGGGTGACGATAGATCTTTTGCCGGAAGTGCAGTCAGACGGTGGCATTACGGTGAATGATTGCGAAATTGTCAGCCGCCAGCTTTCGCATGTGCTGACAGTGGAAGATGTGGATTATGAGCGCCTGGAAGTGTCCTCTCCCGGACTGGACAGACCACTGAAACGCTTTTCGGATTTTGTCCGTTTTGTGGGCATGGAGGCCAGCGTCAGGCTGAAAGTGCCGGTTGAGGGTATGTCAAACAGGCGGGTTTTTCAGGGCATATTGCAGGAACCTGCAGGGGATGAACTGGCGCTGGAGTTTGATACGAAGGAAGGTGCGGCATTGCTGCATTTTTCCCTTGCTGATGTGGACAAGGCACGTTTGGTGCCGCAGGTGAATTTTAGGGGCCGAAAAAAATGAGTTTCGAAATTCTGCAATTGGTTGATGCGCTTGCGCGTGAAAAAAATGTCGATAAGGAAGTTGTCCTCGGCGCGCTTGAACACGCCCTGGCGCTGGCGACCAAGAAGCGTTATCCGGGCGATGTGGATATCCGGGTGGCGATTGACCGCAAGAACGGCGAGTTTGAAACGTTCCGCCGCTGGCATGTGGTGCCCGATGAGGCAGGGTTGCAATTGCCGGATCAGGAAATCCTGTTTTTTGAAGCCAAGGAGCAAATTCCTGATATAGAGGTGGATGACTATCTGGAAGAGCCGATCGAATCCATCGAGTTTGGCCGCCGTTTCGCGCAGGATACCAAGCAGATCGTTCTGCAACGCATCCGTGATGCCGAGCGCGAACAGATGTTGACTGATTTCCTGGCGCGAGGCGATTCGCTGGTGACGGGGACTGTCAAGCGGATGGAGCGTGGCGACGCGATACTTGAATCCGGCAAGATCGAGGCGCGCCTGCCGCGCGACCAGATGATTCCCAAGGAAAATCTGCGGGTGGGCGACCGGGTGCGAGCTTATATCCTGCGGGTTGACCGCAACGCGCGTGGCCAGCAGGTGATCTTATCCCGCACGGCACCGGAATTTATTATCAAGCTGTTTGAACTGGAAGTTCCTGAAATGGAGCAGGGACTGCTGGAAATCAAATCTGCGGCGCGCGATCCGGGTGTCCGGGCAAAAATTGCCGTTTACACCACGGACAAACGTATTGATCCAATCGGCACTTGCGTAGGCATTCGCGGATCGCGCGTGCAGGCGGTAACGGGTGAACTGGGCGGCGAGCGAGTCGATATCGTGCTGTGGTCGGAAGACCCCGCGCAATTTGTGATTGGCGCGCTGGCCCCGGCCAATGTTTCCTCGATCGTGGTTGATGAGGAACAGCACGCCATGGACGTGATTGTTGACGAAGAGAACCTGGCGATCGCCATTGGTCGCAACGGGCAGAATGTCCGCCTGGCTTCTGATCTGACCAACTGGAAGATCAATATCATGACGGCGGAAGAATCCGCCGACAAATCGGCGATGGAAACCGCTGGCATTCGCAGCCTTTTCATGGAGAAGCTGAATGTTGACCAGGAAGTGGCGGATATCCTGATTGAGGAAGGTTTCTCGGCACTGGAAGAGATTGCTTATGTACCCATCAATGAAATGCTGGAAATAGAGGCTTTTGATGAGGAGACTGTCAATGAATTGCGGACGCGCGCGCGCGACGCGATGGTGACGGAAGCGATTGCCTCCGAAGAAGGAATGGCCAATATGGAGCCGGAACTGATTCAACTGGAAGGGATGGACAGGAGCACGGCAGGCAAGCTGGGGCTGGCGGGCATCAAGGCGCTTGACGCTTTCGCAGGTCTGGCCTATGACGAGTTCGGCGCGATACTGGCCTTGCCGACAGCGCGTGCGCGCCAGTTGATAGACAATGGTTTTGAAGATGTGACGGATGAGGAAATGGCGCTTATTGACGCCAGGTATGATGACCACGCAAAAGCATTGCAGTCACGCGCGTGGGAAGTAACCGAGGCGAAGTAATCACCGGCTTTTACAGGACGGACAGCACTGCGTCAGACAGGAAAGAGGAAGGAATGGCGACCAATAACGTAGCCCAATTTGCCGAAGAGTTGAAGATGCGTCCGGAAGCGCTGCTCAATCAGCTGCGTAACGCGGGAGTTGAGAAAAAGTCAGTTGATGATTCGCTGACCAACGCGGACAAGGACAAACTGCTGAGCTATTTGCACGGAAGGGATGGCAATAAGCCGGAAGAAAAGAAAAAGATTTCGCTCACCCGCAAGGAAACCAGCGAAATCAAGCAGGCTGACGCTTCAGGCAAATCGCGTACGATCCAGGTGGAAGTGCGGAAGAAACGTACCTTCAAGCGTGAAGATATTGCCGTAGCTGAAAAGGCCGCGTCCAAAG
>JAISIS010000056.1 GCA_031261905.1 Burkholderiaceae bacterium | reverse complement strand
GGTGTACTATCTTCACCAGCAGGGCGTCACCCGTCTGGATGTCGTGAATTTTATTTCCCATGGCGTTCGCAAGACCGTGCAGCCGACGGCGCCGAAAGCGCCTGAGAGTGCGGAAAGCGCGCCCGGTACGGCTTCACCGAAAGAAACGCCCCTGGATCAGTACACGCAAAACCTGAACGTGCAGGCCGCTTCCGGCAAGATTGACCCGCTGATCGGGCGCGAGGATGAAGTGGACCGGGTGATTCAGGTTCTGTGCAGACGCCGGAAGAACAATCCGCTGCTGGTGGGTGAGGCGGGTGTCGGCAAAACCGCGATTGCGGAAGGCCTGGCCTGGCGTATTACGCAGGGCGATGTGCCGGAAATTCTGCAGGAAGCGGTTGTCTATGAGCTGGATATGGGAGCGCTTCTGGCAGGAACCAAATACCGGGGAGATTTCGAGCAACGCCTCAAGGCCGTGCTCAAGCAACTCAAGGACAACCCGAATTCGATTCTCTTTATTGACGAGATCCATACGATTATCGGGGCAGGCTCTGCCTCCGGCGGCACCCTGGATGCCTCCAACCTGTTGAAACCGGCACTGTCCAATGGGCAGATGAAATGCATTGGCGCGACGACATTCAGTGAATTCCGCGGGGTGTTCGAAAAAGACCACGCGCTGGCAAGGCGTTTCCAGAAAATTGATATTCATGAGCCGACCATTGAGCAGACGGTGCAAATCCTTCGCGGGCTGAAATCGCGTTTTGAGGATCACCATAATGTCCGGTATTCCGCATCGGCGCTGACGACAGCGGCGGAGCTGTCGGCCCGCTTTATCAATGACAGGCATTTGCCGGACAAGGCCATTGATGTGATTGACGAGGCCGGAGCCGCGCAGCGCATTTTGCCGAAATCACGGCAAAAGAAAACCATCGGCAAGGCGGAAATTGAGGAAATCATTTCCAAAATCGCGCGAATCCCGCCCCAGAGCGTAAACCAGGATGACCGAAGCAAGCTCCGGAATCTGGATCGTGACCTGAAGAACGTGGTATTCGGGCAGGATGAAGCCATTGACGCGCTGGCGGCCAGCATCAAGATGGCGCGCGCGGGTCTGGGCAAGACGGACAAGCCTATCGGCGCCTTCCTGTTTTCCGGCCCCACCGGTGTCGGCAAGACCGAAGTGGCAAGGCAACTGGCTTTCGTGCTCGGCATTGATCTTGTCCGTTTTGATATGTCGGAGTACATGGAGCGCCACGCCGTGAGCCGGATGATTGGCGCGCCTCCGGGATATGTCGGCTTTGACCAGGGTGGTCTGCTGACGGAAGCCATCACGAAGAAACCGCATTCCGTACTGCTGCTTGATGAAATTGAAAAAGCGCATCCGGATATTTTCAGCGTACTCCTCCAGGTTATGGATCACGGCAGCCTGACGGACAACAACGGACGCAAGGCGGATTTCCGCAATACCATCATTATCATGACAACCAACGCGGGCGCGGAAAGCCTGCAAAAAAACACTATGGGCTTTACCAACCGGAAGCAGCCCGGTGATGAAATGGTGGATATCAAACGCATGTTTACGCCGGAATTCCGCAACCGGCTGGATGCCATTATCAGCTTCAGGGCGCTGGATGAGGAAATCATCCTGCGGGTGGTGGACAAGTTCCTCATCCAGCTGGAAGATCAGTTGCACGAGAAGAAAGTTGACGCCATCTTTACGGAAAAGCTGAGGCAATACCTGGCGAAAGAAGGCTTTGATCCGCTGATGGGCGCCAGGCCCATGCTTCGTCTGATTCAGGACCTGGTGCGTCGCGCCCTGGCGGATGAACTGCTGTTTGGCCGCCTGGCATCCGGCGGCACTGTCATCGTTGATCTGGATGATGAAGATCAGATCAAGCTGAACATTATTGGCGAGTCACCTTCGAGCGAAGCAGCGGAAGACGTAACGGATATCGCAGAAATCGAATGAATATAAATTCCGAAAGGCCCACTATGCATCAACGTGAGATCACCCTGCCCAATGGCGTAGTTATGCCGACACTCGGTCTTGGCACCTGGTTTATGGGAGAGACCGCCGTTTCCAGAAAAGAAGAAGTTGCCGCCCTGTCTCATGGCATCTCGCTCGGAATGACGCTGATTGACACTGCCGAGATGTATGCCAATGGCGGTGCGGAAGAAGTGGTCGCCGAAGCCACTGCCGACAAGCGCAAGGAAGTTTTCATTGTCAGCAAGGTATTGCCGGGCAACGCCAGCCGCAAGGGAACGATTGCCGCGTGCGAGCGCAGCCTCAAGCGCCTGAAAACGGATTATCTGGATTTGTACCTGTTGCACTGGCGGGGCAATTATCCGCTGGAAGAAACGTTTGACGCCTTTCGCGCCTTGCTGAAAGACGGAAAAATCCGGGCTTTTGGCGTATCCAACTTTGATCTGGCGGATATGCAGGAAGCCATCGGGGTTGACCAGGGACAGAATTGCGTGAACCAGGTGCTGTATAACCTGGCGTCGCGCGGCATTGAATGGGATTTGCTGCCCTGGCAGCGGGAGCGGAAAATTCCGGTGATGGCATATTCGCCCCTGTACCAGACGCGCCTGTTGCGCAACAGGGAATTGCAACGCCTGGCAACCGAGTTATCCGTCACCCCGGCGCAACTGGCGCTGTCATGGTTGCTGCATCAGGGTGTTGTACCGATTCCCAAATCCTCCAACATTGCCCGTATTGAAGGCAACCGGAAAGCCTGGGACCTCATGCTGAATCCGGAAACACTGGTCAGGCTGGACGCCATCTTCCCGCCGCCCACACGCAAGATGCCGCTGGATATGCTGTAGGAAGAGGGCGGGTTATTCCGGATACTAGCCCGCCTGAAGCGGGCCGCTCAGGCGGCCTGTTGCGACCATCTCCCGGATCGTCCGTATCGTGTCAATGTCCGCTTCGCGCCAGGCGGAGCGCCTGAAATCATTGTAAAAGGCGTCCGGCCCTTCGTCCGGTGAGCTGTCTTCGTAGGCAAAGCGTACAAACAGCCGTTCCGGCTGTGGCTCCTCAATGGTCATCACCAGCGCGGATGGCGGAATCTCGCCCTGTTCGGGCACTTCAATATGTACCCTGTGCCGGGCGTGGTAGCGCACCTGATCGTGAATGACCAGATTGCCAAAGGCCAGGCGGCGCGTAACAGATGTTGCCGAGCGTTCGACAATCGTACAGACATCCAGTTGCGGCATGAAAAGCTCCGGCTGTTCCGCGCGCAAGACCAGACCGCGCCACAGTTCAAGACGGGTCAGCGGCACAACGCGCGGATCTTCCGGACGGTTGATTTCGATGATGTGTTCAAATCTCATGACAGTCTGGCGTTTTCCAGCGGAAAACCCTTGATGAATTCTTCGGAACCAAGACGCTTTCCTCCCGCCTTTTGCATTTCCTCCAGACGCAGTATGCCATCACCGCAGGCCACCAGCACCCCTTCCCTGCCATTGGCGGCAATGATGCTTCCGGCAGGCTGCGTGGATGTGCCGGGCAAGGCGCTGGCGCGCCATATTTTGACGACCGTATCCCCGCAAAGCGCCTGTGCGCCGGGAAAAGGATTAAAAGCGCGGATTTTGCCGGCAACAGCTTTTGCCGGCTGTGAAAAGTCCAGCGTAGCTTCCTGCTTTAAAATCTTGGGCGCATAGGTGGCTTTGTCCGCCTCCTGGGCGCGCCGGGGAACCGGTCCCCGTTTCAGCGCATCCAGCGTGCG
>JAISIS010000023.1 GCA_031261905.1 Burkholderiaceae bacterium | reverse complement strand
ACGGAAGAAGCCAGCTCCAGGTCAAAGGGCTTCATGTCCACAAAATTGGCGTCAATATCCCAGAGGTCATCATCTCTCAAGTAAAATTCAATCTCAATGTTTCGCCGGTGCTTTAAGGTTCGCCGGTGGGGAGATTCGGGAAGTGGCATGGTTTGTCCTTATCTCGCGTATCAACACACTCTCATATGAGGAACGGCATGGCACAACAGTAATCACTGGTATGAAATTGTTTGCATTTTACGCGATCTGCGTTGCGTTTGGAAAGCACTTTCCTCTTCGGAATATATAAATCGTATCGCTATTTGCGCACTGTTCATTCATACAGTATAATAAAATGTCAATAACGGCTTCATCAAACATTTTATTGCGGGAAGGCTCTCATGAACGATAAGAAAACAGGTTCCAGTCAGGACAAAAGCAAAGCACTGGCCGCCGCGCTGGCGCAAATTGAAAAGCAGTTTGGCAAAGGCTCGGTCATGCGCATGGATGACAGCGCCGTGGTGGAAGAACTGCCGGTGGTTTCCACCGGATCGCTTGGCCTGGATATTGCGCTGGGCGTAGGTGGTCTGCCCCGTGGCCGTGTGATCGAAATTTATGGGCCGGAATCTTCCGGCAAAACCACGCTGACGCTTCAGGTTATCGCCGAAATGCAGAAGCTGGGCGGCACCTGCGCCTTTATTGACGCGGAACACGCGCTGGATGTGAGCTATGCCCAGAAGCTGGGGGTGAACCTGCATGAATTGCTGATTTCCCAGCCGGATACCGGCGAGCAGGCGCTTGAGATTACAGATGCCCTGGTGCGTTCCGGTGCGGTGGACCTGATTGTGATTGATTCGGTGGCCGCCCTGACGCCAAAGGCGGAAATTGAAGGCGATATGGGAGATTCTCTTCCGGGCCTTCAGGCGCGCCTGATGTCGCAGGCCCTGCGCAAGCTGACCGGAAGCAATAACCGCACCAATACGATGGTGATTTTCATTAACCAGATCAGGATGAAGATCGGCGTCATGTTTGGCAATCCCGAAACAACAACGGGCGGCAACGCGCTCAAGTTTTATTCGTCCGTTCGCCTGGACATCCGCCGTACCGGTTCCATTAAATCCGGTGATGAGGTGATTGGCAGCGAGACGCGCGTCAAGGTGGTAAAGAACAAGACGGCGCCACCGTTCAAGGAAGCCCACTTTGATATTCTCTACGGTGAAGGGACTTCCCGCGAAGGGGAGATTCTTGATCTGGGAGCGGACGCCAAAATTGTTGACAAGGCAGGGGCGTGGTACAGCTACAATGGCGAGCGGATCGGTCAGGGCAAGGATAACGCGCGCAATTATCTGCGCGAGCGCCCGCAACTGGCGCGCGAAATCGAGAACAAGGTTCGCGTCGCGCTGGGAGTGCCGGAATTGCCGCCACTGTCCGGTGAAGCGGTGGCCGCGCCTGAGAAAGTGGCGAAGGAGAAGTAAATGCGGCGCGCCATGCTTCCTTTTGAGCAGCCATGAAATCCGCTCCTGGCCTGAAAGCGCAGGCGCTACGCTGGCTTGCCCTGCGCGACTACAGCAAAAAGGAGATGGCGGCGCGGCTTTTGCGGGTGGCGCGGGAACCTCAGGTGGCGGAAGCGATCCCTGCCCTTTTGGGGTGGCTTGAAGACAAGGGCTTTTTGTCGGACGCGCGTTTTGCGGCTTCATTGGCGCGGCGCAGAATGGCGCGTTACGGCAACAGCCGCATCAATATGGAATTGCGCAATCATGCGGCTGAAGGCGCGCTTTCGGAAGACGCCATGCGGGAACTGGCGGAAAGCGAGGCTGACCGCGCGCGCGCCGTATGGGCCAGAAAATTCGGAACGCCGCCCGCTGATCTCAGGGAACGCGCCAGACAGACGCGCTTTCTGCAGCAGCGCGGCTTTTCAATGGATGCCATCAAAAAAGCCCTGGCTACTGGCGAAGGCTGATGCCAACAGGTAATGGATGCCAGGTTAGCCTTTATCCGGACGATTTGCGTGCAGTTGCGCGGTAGGCTCCTCTTAAGCCGAAGATGCCGATAAGGATCAGGGGGATGGAAAGGAGTTGCCCCGCCGTCAGCGTAAGCCCGGCAAAGGATACCTCGTAATCCGGCACGCGGAAATATTCCGTGAAAAATCTTGCGAACCCGACAAGCAGGCCATAAGCGGCTGTGACGGCGCCCCTGGGTCGCGGTTTCCGGGCATATATCCACAACAGAATCCCCACCAGCAACCCGTCAACCAGCGCCTGGTAAATCGGCGAGGGATGCCGGGGCAGGCTGTCAACATTAGGCCAGATCATGGCCCAGGGAAGCGAGGCGTCGGCAACCCTTCCCGGCAGTTCGGCATTGATAAAGTTGCCGATCCTTCCCGCAGCGTAACCAAAGGAATACATTGGGGCAGTCAGGTCCATGGCATCGAGATAGCTGCGACCCTTGCGGCGGCAATATACCAGAACCGCCAGGGCAACCCCGGCCGCACCGCCGTGATACGACATGCCGCCTTTCCAGACGGCAAAAATCTGAAGGGGATGGGAAAGGTAATAGATCGGGCCATAAAACAGCACCTCACCCAGGCGGCCACCCACCAGGACGCCTATCACGCCATAAAAGAGCAGATCGTCAAGGTCTTTGGGCGTCCATCCGGCCTGCGCGATGTGCGGCTGCCGGATGCGGAGCCTGCCGAAGAACAGGAACAGCATGAAGCCGAGCAGGTACATCAGCCCGTACCAGTGAACGGCAAGCGGGCCGAGTCTGAACGCAACCGGATCGGGCATGGGATGAATCAGCATGGCAATGGGCTGTTATAGCGTCAGGTGGTGGCGGGCGTGGCGGCAGTGCCGCGAAACCAGCATTTTGGCATACCTCGCGCCATTAGGGAAACATCAGGGGATACATCGTATCGCTGTGGTGCAGCCGGATCGGCGCGCATTTTAATGCCGATAGCGCGCAAGCGGGGCGGTTTCGTGTCACAATATTTCCTTTTTTGAATCCAGCCAGCGGAGAACAGCAAAATGCCGGAATATCGTTCCAGAACATCCACGCACGGGCGCAACATGGCGGGCGCGCGCGCTTTATGGCGCGCGACCGGGATGAAGGATGGCGACTTTGACAAACCGATTATTGCCGTCGTCAATTCCTTTACCCAGTTTGTGCCGGGACATGTCCATCTGAAGGATCTTGGGCAAATGGTCGCGCGGGAAATCGAAGCGGCGGGCGGCGTTGCCAAGGAATTCAATACTATTGCCGTGGATGACGGTATTGCCATGGGACATGGCGGGATGCTGTATTCGCTGCCCTCGCGGGAACTGATCGCGGATTCGGTGGAATATATGGTCAATGCGCATTGCGCGGACGCTATGGTATGCATCTCCAATTGCGACAAAATCACGCCTGGGATGCTGATGGCTGCGCTTCGTCTGAATATTCCCGCCATATTTGTTTCCGGCGGCCCGATGGAGGCCGGCAAGCTGGCGGACATCATGCACGGACAACAAGGTGCAGCCGGAGGGGCGGCGCAACAAATCATACGGGTTGACCTGATTGATGCCATGATCCAGGCGGGCAATCCACAGGTAAGCGATGAAGAGGTGATGAATTACGAACGTTCGGCCTGCCCGACCTGCGGTTCGTGTTCCGGGATGTTTACCGCGAACTCCATGAATTGTCTTATGGAGGCGCTGGGAATGGCGTTGCCCGGCAATGGCACGCTGGTGGCGACCCACGCTGACCGCAAGGAGCTTTTCCTGCGTGCGGGAAGAACGGCTGTTGAAATGGCCAAACGCTATTATGAGCAGGATGATACTTCCGTACTGCCGCGCAGCATCGTGACCCGGCAATCGCTGGAAAACGCGATGGCGCTGGATGTGGCGATGGGCGGGTCAACCAATACGGTATTGCATTTGCTGGCGGCGGCAAATGAGGCTGATGTTTCTTTTGCCATGACGGATATTGATCGCGTTTCGCGGCATGTCCCTTGCCTGTGCAAGGTTTCGCCCGCCACGCATGATTATTTTATTGAGGATGTGCACCGCGCTGGCGGTATTTTCGGCATCCTGGCCGAGCTGGCGCGCGCGGGCCTTGTGGATACCGGCGCGCCGACAGTCCATAGCCCGTCTCTGGGTGAGGCTATCGCGCGTTATGACATCATTACTACCAAAGATGAAGATGTGCGGGCGCTTTATCGCGCCGCGCCTGGTGGAAGGCCGACCCAACTGGCTTTTTCGCAGGACAGGCGCTATGACGAACTGGATACCAACCGGGTTTCCGGCTGTATCCGCGATCACGGACATGCATATACGCAGGATGGCGGGCTGGCGGTATTGCACGGCAATATCGCTGTGGATGGCTGTATCGTCAAGACAGCGGGTGTGGATGAGAGCCTCTGGAAATTTACGGGCCGTGCGCGCATCTTTGAGAGCCAGGAAGATACGGTAGAGGCTATTTTGGGCGATAAAATCGTGCCGGGGGATGTGATTATAGTCCGCTATGAAGGGCCGAAAGGCGGTCCAGGTATGCAGGAAATGCTGTACCCGACTTCCTATATCAAATCCAAAGGACTGGGCGCGTCCTGCGCGCTCTTTACCGATGGTCGTTTTTCGGGTGGTTCTTCCGGCCTGGTGATCGGCCACGCTTCGCCTGAAGCGGCGTCCGGCGGTGCGATCGGCCTGATTGAGGAAGGCGATATGATTGAGATTGATATACCGGCCCGAACTATCCATCTCAGGATCAGCGATACCGAACTGGAAGCGCGCCGCAAAAAGATGGAGGCCAGGGGAGACAAGGCCTGGAAGCCGCTTCAGCGCGAACGTACCGTTTCGCAGGCGCTTCAGGCGTACGCCATGATGGCGACTTCCGCAGATCGCGGCGCGGTCAGGGATATCAGCCAGTTGAAAAAATGAATGGCCTGATGCGTCGCCCTGATGCCGGTTGAAAACCGTTTTCTTCAGGGAGATAATTTGGTGGTACAGAAAATGAATGCTTGCTTCCGGGCGCGGCTTGCGTATG
>JAISIS010000180.1 GCA_031261905.1 Burkholderiaceae bacterium | reverse complement strand
TCTCTCACGAAATTGGCCACGTTTCGCAGCGGCATATCGCGCGTATGATCGGTCAGCAGAAGCAGGATATGCTGATTCCTATTGCAGGCCTTCTTCTGGCGGCTATAGCTGGCGCTTCAAAACATGCGGATGCGGCTGGCGCACTGGCTACAGCAGGGCAGGGGCTGGCGATCCAGAAGCAATTGAATTTCAATCGCGATGCGGAAAGAGAGGCTGACCGCGTTGGTTTTCATATATTGCGGAGCGCCGGTTATGATACTAACGGCATGGTTTCGTTTTTCGAACGGCTGCAAAAATCTACCCGGAACTACGGGGAAGGTTTCTCCGCGTATTTGCGCACCCACCCGTTGACCAGCGAGCGTATTGCGGATATGAGCGCGCGCGTGCGCATGGAGCCTTACAGGCAGCACGCGGACAGTGCGGATTTTTATCTTGTCAGGATACGCGCCCGCCTGGAACAGGATAACGATGCCAAAGGCCGGGAATTATCGGAGGCGTCTTTCCAGCAAATGATACAGACGGGAAGCCGCTTTCCGGTCGCCGCCGGGTATTACGGGCAGGCCCTGCTGGCTCTGAGGCGTGATGATACGGCAAAAGCCGATATGCTTTTGCGTGATGTCAAAAAGATGCTGGGCGAGAAAGTGGCGCAGAGAAGCCTGGCGCTGACCGCGACTTCGATTGACTTGCTGATGGCGGCCAAAAAGCCTGCCGAGGCGGCCAGGGCGGCGCTCGCGGCAATGGTTCGTTTCCCGACATCCAGAGCTTTGTCGCACCAATATGCTGATGCCTTGTTCAAGGCCGGAAATTACAGCAATGTGGCTGAGTATCTCAGGCAGCAGGCACAGATGTATCGCAGCGACCCGCAAATACACGGGATGCTGGCAAAGGTTTATAGTGCGCAGGGAAAGATCGCGCTGATGCACATTGAATTGTCGGAAGCCTATAGTTTGTCCGGAGGACTGGCGGCCGCGCTGGAGCAGCTTTCACTGGCCAGACAGGCCCCGGATGTCACTTTTTATGATCATTCCATCATTGATGCCCGCGAGCGCGAGTTGCAGCGCAAGCGCCTGGAGGAGATGGAAAACAGAAAATAATCCGTTCCTCCAGGTTGCGGATTACGGGTGTTGCATCCGTTGGCGGTTTTTGTTTTCCTTGCCGTTTATCGGGTGGTGTGGTGCGGCGGCGGGGCCGCGCGGGCCAGACCGTCCGTGAAGGCCTTTTTTGCTCATGCCGCGCCTGCCGGGCGCGGGTTTTTTCTGTGTGTCTTCTGTCCCGATTCGCGGTTCAAATCCTTCAATCACGTTGATGGGAATGGATTGTTTGATAAAGCGTTCAATCCGTTTGACGTTTTTGTTTTCCTTGTAATTCACCAGCGAAATCGCCATCCCGTTTTTACCGGCACGGCCTGTTCTGCCGATGCGGTGCACATAGTCTTCAGGAAATTTTGGCAGATCGTAGTTGAATACGTGGGTGATGGTGGGAATATCAATGCCCCGTGCAGCAACATCGGTTGCAACCAGGATTTTGACGCGGCCACGGCGCAGATTATCCAGTGTACGGTTGCGTGCGCCCTGGTGCATGTCGCCATGAAGGGCCGCAGCGGAGAATCCGGCAATGTTCAACTGGTCGGCAACGGTGTCCGCATCGCGTTTGGTTGCTGTAAAGACCAGCGCCTGGTTCAGGGCCGTGTCTCGCAGCAGGTGATCAAGAATCCGGTTTTTGTGGGTCAGGTTGTCAACAAAGTGCAGTGACTGCGCGATGTTTTCATGCCCGGCCTTGACGGCGGCAATCCGGATAATTTGCGGGTGTCGCGTGATGCGTTCGGCCATTTTCCCGACAATGCCATCCAGTGTGGCGGAAAAGAGCAGGGTCTGGCGGGTTGGGGGCGTGGCTTCGACAATGGTTTCAATGTCTTCAATGAATCCCATGTCCAGCATACGGTCGGCTTCGTCCAGTACCAGTGTTTGCAGGTGAGAGAGATTGATTTTACCTGAGCGCAGATGGTCCATCAGACGCCCCGGCGTGGCGACAAGGATATGCGGATTTTTTGCCAGCATCTGCATTTGTCTGGGATAAGGCATGCCGCCAAGAATAGCCACAGTGTGGATATGCTTCATATATGCGGTGTATTGCGTAGTGGCGGTGGTAATCTGTAGCGCCAGTTCGCGCGTGGGCGTCAGGACCAGCACTTTGGGTTCGGCGGCTTTGAAGCGGAAGGTTTCGCCGCGGGTTTTTGCCGCCTGACGTTCCTGCTTTTGTGTTTTCTTGTTACGTGCGCTTTCCGGCAGCAACGCAAATTGCTGCAGAATTGGCAGCATGAAAGCGGCTGTTTTCCCGGAGCCGGTTCTGGAAGAAACCAGCAAATCATGGTTTGCCAGTACTGCCGGTATTGCCTGTTGTTGTACGGGTGTCGGGGTTTTATAGCCGACATCCGCCAGCGCTTCAAGGATGAGGGGATGTAATCCCAGTGTTTCAAATGACATCAAGACTTTCCTGTTGGTTGGTGCTTTTTGGTAAAGCAGAAATAAAAACAGCACAGCAGGCAGCGAAATGACTTGATACAGATATTTCGGCACAAAAGCATTGCGCCAGGATAGTGCAGAAGCACACGGGGCGGGGCTTTACGGGAACATTCAGAGGGAATGTGCGAGGCTTGTAATGCTGTAATACACTCGCGTAATACCAGCAGGTGTTACGCGAGTGGCTATTATAGCCGATTTACAGGAAATTATCCGGCAACCTGATGTTTATTTTGCCGGACAGGTGTGGTTATGCGTGCCGCAAAGGCTCGTCAATATCCGGATTCAGGCCCATGACGAAGTTGAAGCCGCCGTCCACATAGGTTATTTCACCGGTAATGCCGGATGCCAGATCGGAAAGCATGAAGGCGGCTGCGTTACCCACTTCTTCAATGGTGACATTGCGGCGAAGCGGGGCGTGGCCCTCAACAAAATTCAGCAGCACGTTGAAATCCTTGATGCCGCTGGATGCAATGGTTCTGATAGGGCCAGCGGAGATGCCGTTTATGCGCACACCGTGTTTGCCCAGTGATTCCGCCATGTAGCGAACGGAGGCTTCGAGCGAAGCCTTGGCAAGTCCCATTGTGTTGTAATAGGGAATGGCGCGGTTTGCACCCAGATAGGTCAGTGTGAGAGCGGAAGACCCCGGCTGGAAAAGCGGTTTTGCCGCTTTTATCATGGCCGGAAAGCTGTAGGCGGATATGTCCTGCGCGACTCTGAAGGCTTCCCTGGAAAAGCCGTCAAAGAAATCTCCGGCGATTGCTTCACGTGGCGCAAATGCAATGGCGTGTACGAGACCATCCAGTTTTCCCCATGATTTGCCGATTTCAGCAAAGAGATTGTCGATGTGATCGTCATGGGCGACATCACATTCATAGACCATGTCGCTGCCGAATTCCTTGGCAAATTCGGTGATGCGGTCTTTAAAACGGCTGCCGACATAAGTGAAGGCCAGTTCCGCGCCTTCGCGCTGACATGCCTCCGCAATACCATGAGCGATGGAACGGTTTGAGAGCAAACCGGTAATCAGAATTTTTTTCCCTTGCAGAAATCCCATGCATAACTCCAGAAACGATCATGTTCGGCTGCTGCAATCCAGACTGTAAACAGCGGAACATAGACTTGAACGTGGCTCATCAAGAGCCGACATAGCGGCCCCGGATGAAATTTATCGTGAAATTGTAGGCGGTCGTCACAATTGCGGCAACCTTTTTGTGTGGTGATTGTTGTTTTTTGCTACGGAGAGGAGGCGCACGCATCATACATCTTTTTTTCCGGACTTGCTGTGCTTTGGTTCATGCACAACAGCGGCCTGTTTATGAGCGTTTTTACTTGTGGTCGTATTTGCCGGTTTTTGCTTTTTGGCGGCGGCATAATTTCGGGAGCGTACCTTTTTGGCGTTGCGCCTGGACGGAGCGGGAGCGGCTTTTGCCGGAACATGCACTCGCAGGATGGAGCCGGACGCAACGCGGTTGCTGGTCAACTGGTTCCAGGATTTGATGTCGTCCACACTGGTTTTGTAGCGTTTGGCGATCGAGGCCAGGCTGTCTTTTTTCCTGACCTTGACTTTGACAATCCGCGTTGGCGCGCCTATGCGCTCCAGCACTAGTTTTCCGTTGGCGGAAACTTCGGGCGCAATGTCCGTTTCATTTCTGTTGCCGGAGGAAGCCAGTTTGGGAACCAGAACTGTTGAGCCGAATTTCAGCGCCATTCGGGACGGGATATGGTTGGCGTGGCGGATGACATCCGGTGTTGTGTGATATTTTTCGGCAATGGATTCAACAGTTTCGCGTTTTTCCATTACCTGGTATGCAGTCCAGGAGGAGAGCGGCTGTTTCCAGTTTTCCAGGTTTTCCTTGAACTTTTGCGCGTTTTCCCTGGGAAGCAGCAGGCTGACATCCGGCCCACCGGTAATCACATACTGGCCGAATTGCGGGTTAAGCGCGCGAAAATCATCAATGGATAATTCCGCCAGCTTGGCGGCTACCTTTACGTCAATATCGTGCGTTTTACCGATTTTGACGAAATAGGGCTGGTTTTCTATTTTCGGCAGGCGGATGTCGTACTGATCCGGATGGGCGATCATATTTTTGACGGCCTGCAGCTTGGGCACATAGTTGCGCGTTTCAGCAGGCATTCGGGCGGAAATGCTGTTAAAGTCAACAGGCTGAAGGCGCGCCCTGTTTTTCCGGACAGCACGGCTTACAGAGCCTTCTCCCCAGTTGTAGGCCGCCAGTGCCAGATGCCAGTCGCCAAACATGCTGTACAGGTTTTGCAGGTAGTTCAGCGCGGCTTCCGTAGAGGAAAGGACGCAGCGGCGGTCATCACGAAAAACGGATTGCGCCAGATCGTAATGGCGCCCTGTGCTCGGAATGAATTGCCACATGCCTTCCGCTTTGGCGGAAGAACGGGCGTAGGGATTGAAGGCGGATTCGATAAAGGGCAGAAGCGCCAGTTCGGTGGGCATCCCGCGTTTTTCCAGTTCCTGCACGATGTGGAAAAGGTAAAGGGATGAACGGCTGGTCATCCTGTCAAAATAGTCCTGGTTTTTCAGGTAATAATTTTCATGACTGGTTACCCGGGGATTCTCCAGATCGGGAATGGCAAAGCCCCTGCGAATCCGGTCCCAGATATCCACTTCGTACATGGACAACACTTCGGTAACAGGATCGTCTTCAATAACTTCAATCCGTGAAAGGCCCATTCCGGAAGGTGTGTGGAATGCCGCAAGCCGGGCGTCTTTACTGTATCGGGGGAGGGAAATATCTCCTGCCGGGGAGATGTTCGGCACTGCCAGAAAAAACGTTGTGGACAGGATCGTCGCGAGAATATGAAAACAGTGTCGTTTATATGTCATATTTTCTGCCGCCCGTAGAGACTCAAATAATCCACAAGTGTATGAAAAAACAGTGTCTCTCGTCAAGGATGTTTACATTTTTTCGCCCCGGATTGTTATTTTTTAGCAACAAAAATGGCGGATGCCACTGGTTGTTCATGCCTTGTTTTACTGAAACGTGAGGGTTTTAACGCCGCCAGCCGCGCCCAGCAGGCAGATATCCGCGCCACGTTTTGCAAAAAGACCGACTGTGACGACACCGGGCATATTATTGATTTCGTTTTCCAGCGCAACCGGGTTGGTAATGGCAAGTTGGTGGATATCCAGGATAAAGTTGCCGTTGTCGGTCTGGTAGGGGGCTTGCCCATTCATTCGCAATATCGGTTTACCGCCAAAGGGAAGCAGTTTTCTGGCGATCAGCGCGTGTGCTGACGGGATAACTTCAACCGGAAGCGGGAACGCGCCCAGTGTGGATACCAGTTTGGATTCATCCGCGATGCAGACAAATTTGTCTGCGGCCGATGCAATGATTTTTTCCCGGGTCAGCGCGCCGCCACCGCCCTTTATCATGGTTCCCTGCTGGTTGATTTCGTCCGCGCCGTCTATATACACCGGAATGGCGGAAACATCATTAAGATCCAGTACCTTGATGTCATGCGAGCGCAATCGCGCGGCTGTCGCCTCCGAAGAAGCAACGGCGCCTGTGATCCGGTCTTTGATTTTCCCCAGTTCGTCAATGAAGAAATTGGCTGTTGTACCGGTTCCTACACCGAGGATTTTTCCTTCGGGCACGAAGGCAAGCGCCGCGCGGGCGACAGAGAGTTTGAGCGTATCCTGTGACATGGCAAACCTGCGGAAAGGGGTTGATGGAAACAGTCTAGTCCTTGCCGGATGCCTGCGTCAATGTTTGTGCGGACAGTGTCGCCGGTTCAGGGCGTCATTTGCGTGTCAGATAATGGTCCAGCCGGTCTCGCCGAAACAGTTTGCCGCTTTCAGTGCTTCGGTTTGCCCTTCGGTGAGTTCCAGCGTGATTTCTTCTTCCGTGAAAACTATGCTGTGCCCGTATTCCTCGGCATAAGGCACCAGAAAAACGATGGTGGAATCACGGGTAATAAAACGGCTTGCATCATCCGGTACGCTGATGCCGATATCTTCAAGAACTTTTTTGCGAATCATAGTGTGTTTGGTGTTGGATGGTTTCGGTTCTTTGAGTATCTTAACAGCCTTTACAGCCGATTGGCCTGTTACAGAGGCGGTATATGTGCGTCAGGCCGGTTAAGCCGCTTTCTGGCTGCCAGGTAATCCGGGTATGCCGTTGAAACGATTTCCCAGAAAAGTTTGCTGTGGTTCATTTCACGCAAATGCGCCAGTTCGTGAACTATGACGTAATCAATGACATCGGGCGTGAAATGCACCAGACGCCAGTTGAGCCTGATATTGCCCGAAACGGAGCAGGAACCCCAGCGCTGCTTTGCCGAGGAAAGAGTAAAGGCGCGGCAATTGACGCCAAGCAGTGCGGCATACAGCGGCAGGCGTTTTGAAAAAATGTGATGTGCCTTTTCCTGCAGCCATTTTTTCAGATGTTCCACAATGACGCCTGGCGCCGGGTTGAGGTCTTTGTGTGTCATGAGCAGCGCGGCATTGGCTTCATCCATCACAATGTGGTCGGACTGGCCGTGAATCAGGCGCAGTATAAATTCGCGCCCCAGGTAGGGGAGCATCGCGCCGTCTTTTGCCTGCCAGGGCGCGTTTTGCCGTGATGCGGCCAACTGGAGAAAATGGTGCAGTTTGCGGGTGATCCAGCGTTCTTTTTCCCGGATGGCGTCTTCGACCGATGTGAGCGTGACCCATCGGGGCGCGGTGACGCGCAAGCCGCTGGCGTTGACAAGGAATCCGATGGAGCGGCGTTTCGAGCGGCGAAGCTCATAATTGATGGTTATGCCACCGAGCGCAATCGCCCGTTTTTTCAGGGCGGAAGGCGTTTCTTCCGGCACAGTTGCGGGAGAAAGCGCTGTTTCGGATGGAGATGGCTGCGGCAGGGCGTCAGCGGCAAAAAGGCTCAGTTGCAACGGACGGGCGCCCTGTCTCATGTCTGCCCCGCGTTTGGATAGGCGTGAGGCGATATGCGGCGCATTTCCGACTCTATCCAGGCTTCCGCTTCCGACATCATGTCATCCGGTGATTTGCCTTCAGGGGAAATGGGATTGCCTATTGAGACAGTAATCAGGCCCGGCTTTTTCAGGATGGTGTGACGCGGCCAGCATTCTCCCGAATTGAGCGCAACCGGTACGACTTTGGTTTTGGTTTCTATTGCCAGCCGTGTGCCGCTGTTGCGGTATTTGATTTTCTCGCCGACCGCCGTGCGGGTGCCTTCCGGGAAGATCATGATCCACAAACCTTCGGCAAGGCGTTGTTTTCCTTGTTCAATGACTTTCCTGAAAGCGCTTGTGCCATGCGAGCGGTCAATCGGTATCATACGTAAAAGTGCCAGTGTCCATCCAAAAAAAGGAATGCGCAACAACTCTTTCTTCAGCACAAAAACCAGCGGCTTGGGCATGGCGTACAGGAAGAAGATGGTTTCCCATGCGGACTGGTGTTTGCTTAGCAGGATAACCGGCTCGTCAGGCAGGTTTTCATAGCCCACAATCTGATAGTGGATGCCGCAAATGTTTTTTGCCAGCCATATTGCGCAGCGGTTCCAGCAGGTTGCCAAGGCAAATCGCATCCGGTAAGGTAAAAAGAAGACAAGGAGGCAGATTGCGCCCCATATGACAGTGAAGGTATAGAGCGTGGACAGAAAAATAAATGAGCGTAAAGATGGTTTGGTTAACAAGATAACATCTCCGGGTAATGCATGGCACGACGTGTATATTTTATATG
Source organism: Burkholderiaceae bacterium (assembly GCA_031261905.1). Classification (GTDB taxonomy): domain Bacteria; phylum Pseudomonadota; class Gammaproteobacteria; order Burkholderiales; family Burkholderiaceae_D; genus Oxalobacter. The sequence continues at coordinate 2,786 of JAISIS010000180.1, read as the reverse complement.
AATGTTATGGTTTTTCCATTTTTTCAGGGGAGTCTTCTGCTTCCGAAGCCAGAAGGCTATCGGCAACGGCGGCAAGGTTTTCAAACAGGACTGTCTCGGGAGGAAGGCCGCCATTTTCATGGGCCTGCTTCCCTTTGCCTGTCATGACCAGGATGGGACGGCATCCTGCAAGGAATCCGGCTTGTAGATCACGCAGCGAATCGCCGACCGAAGGAACGCCATCAAGGGATACGTCATATCGTTTGGCGATGGCGTTAAACATGCCCTGGCGTGGCTTGCGGCAATCACAGTTGTCGCTGGCGGCGTGGGGACAAAAGAAAATGGAATCAATAACGCCGCCAGCAGCCCTGACGGCGGCATGCATTTTCTGGTGGATGGCGTTTAAGGTAATGATGTCGAAAAAGCCGCGCCCCAGGCCTGATTGGTTGGTGGCGATCACGATCCGGTAGCCCGCCTTGTGTAAACGGGCAATTGCCTCCAGTGATTCCGGGATCGGTACCCATTCTTCCGGTGACTTGATAAAGGAGTCAGCGTCCTGGTTAATTACACCGTCACGATCCAGAATAATGAGTTTCATGATGGAAGCTCCTGGTTATGCCGCCAATTTGGATATGTCCGCTACTTGGTTCATCATGGTATGAAGTTCAGTCAGCAAGGCAATCCGGTTATTGCGCAGCCGTTGGTCGTCCGCCATGACAAGCACATGGGTAAAAAAAGCGTCCACGTCATCACGTAGTTGGGCCAGGACTTTCAGTGTACCCGTGTAATCGCCTTGTACGAACATCTGGCTGGCATCCGGTTTTATGGTACTCATGGATTGGTAGAGTTTCTGCTCAGACGTTTCCTGCAACAGGTTAGGCTGCACCATACCCGCTCGTACATCGGATTTTTTCAGTATATTGGTAATACGTTTGTTGGCTGCCGCCAGCGATTCTGCTTCCGGCAGGGCCGCGAAAGCCTTGACGGCATCGAGACGGTCAAGGATATTGTCAAAACGATCAGGATTCTGGGTCAGCACGGCTTCAATTTCATCAGGCCGGTGTCCCCTGTCACGTAAAAGCCCTCTCAGGCGATCCATAATGAATGGGATCAGTTCGGAGGTTGGATCCTTGAAGCTGGCGTTGGGCGCCAGGATGCCTACAGCGCTGAAAAGCATGGCGCGCAAGGAGAGCGGCAGTTTCTTTTCGATCAGTATGCGCAAGATGCCGAAAGCGTGTCTGCGCAGCGCGAAAGGATCCCGGTCGCCTGTCGGCTGCAGGCCGATTCCCCAGATACCGGTCAGCGCCTCCAGTTTGTCGGCCAGCGCAATGGCGGTGCCGGTGGGTGTGCCAGGCAACTTGTCACCGGCAAAGCGGGGCAGATAATGCTCGGTAGCTGCCAGGGCGACTTCTTCCGGCTCGCCATCGTGGCGGGCGTAATAGGTACCCATGATGCCCTGCAATTCCGGGAATTCACCTACCATTTCAGTCAGCAGGTCGGCTTTTGCCAGCAATGCGCCGCGTTCGACAAGTGCGGTATCTATCTGCATCATGTTTGCGATTGACACGGCAAGAATGCGGACGCGCGCCATTCGTTGCGCCAACGTGCCGAGTTTGTTGTGATATACCACATGTGTCAGCCCCGGCAGACGCTCTTCCAGCGTTTTTTTCTGGTCTTGCTCAAAAAAGAAACGGGCATCGGAAAGGCGCGGGCGAATAACCCGCTCATTGCCACTGATGATGCGTTCAGGGTGGTTTGTTTCCATGTTGGAGACGATCAGAAACCGCGAGCGAAGCCGTCCGGCGGTATCCGTCAATGCAAAATATTTCTGATTGGTCTGCATGGTCAGAATCAGGCATTCCTGAGGCACACCAAGGAAAACCGGTTCAAAATGGCACTCGTAAACTACCGGCCATTCTACCAGCGCGGTGACTTCATCCAGCAGCATGTCCGGCATCAGTACCTGATCGCCCTGCGCCTTATCGTGCAGTACGGCGCGGATTTTATCCTTGCGGTCCTGGAATCCGGCAATCACGTGCCCACTGCCTTCCAGTACGGTGCTATAGGCGGCGGCTTCCGGTATTGTGATTTCGCCCGGCGTCATGAAGCGGTGCCCCTGTGTGACGCGCCCTGCCGTGAGACCAAGAATGGCAACAGGAATGACATCCTGTCCGTACAGCGCCATCAGGCCGTGCGCCGGACGGACGAATTCAACTGTTTCGCCATCGGGTCGCTGGTAAGTCATCATTTTGGGGATGGGCAGGTTGCGGATGGCTTTTTCAAGAGCGGCCTGCAAACCGGATGCCAGCGTGTTTCCCGGCGCGGTGTAGGTATAGAAAAAGTTTTCTGTTTTACCTTCCATCGCTTTTTCCATATCGGCGATGCCAATATCGGGAAAGCCCATAGCGGCCAGCTTTTTCCTGAGCGGTATGGTCGGGTTACCTTCGGCATCCAGCGCAATGGAAACCGGCAATACTTTCAACCGGATGGATTTGTCCGGCGAGGTATCGGATACTTCGCTGATGGTGAGCGCCAGGCGGCGGGGTGTGGCAAAAACGGTTTTCGTAGACCCGGCGGAAAGAAAGCCTTCCTGTTTCAGTTCTTCTTCAATCGTGCCGGCAAACGCTTCGGCGAGCCTTGTCAGCGCCTTGGGAGGCAATTCTTCCGTAAGCAGCTCAACGAGCAGAGTTTTCATATTTGTGACTTTCTTTTTGCCAGTGGCAAATTAAATACAATCGTGTTTTAACGCGTTTTCAGGCAACCATCCTGGAATCGCCCAGCCTCGGGAAGCCCAGTTTCTCTCGTGA
>JAISIS010000127.1 GCA_031261905.1 Burkholderiaceae bacterium | reverse complement strand
ATTGTCGCTGTAACCAATCAAGTCCCCGCCGCGCGTGGCGCGGGCGGGGCAGGGCTTTGGGCCGAGCCGGGCGGTATGCCGGTTCGGGCAATCAAAGACCGTCGGGCGGAACCGTTTTCTGTTGTTGACCGAAGGCGGTTCGGGTTAAACCGGGAGCAGGATTCCCGACCCGGCGCAGATGGTGAACCCAAACAGGCTTTGCAGTTTTTGGCCGAAAGGCCAACCGTAAACTCCGGGCTTGGGACACCGTGTATTAACCGGCGCGAAGGCGAAGCGATGCGCAACGCCAACGCGCTATGACTGGAGGTTGACCGTGGGTCTCAATCTGAATGACAAAAAGGCCGTTGTTGCGGAAGTCAGCGCGCAGCTCGCTGAAACGCAAACGTTGGTACTGGCCGAATATCGTGGCGTCCAGGTTGGTGATATGACGCAACTGCGCGTAAAGGCGCGCGAGCAGGGCGTGTATCTTCGTGTGCTGAAGAACACGCTGGCCCGCCGCGCCGTGGAAGGGACAGTATTTGCTGATCTTGCTTCCGAAATGGCAGGACCGCTGATTTATTCCATGTCCAAAGATGCCGTTGCCGCAGCAAAAGTCCTGCAGGACTTTGCTAAAGGTAACGACAAGCTTGTCATTAAAAGCGGCAGTTACGCAGGAAAACAGCTCGACAAGGCAGGCGTTACCGCGCTGGCCAATATTCCGGGCCGGGAAGTCCTGCTGTCACAGCTTATGGGTGTTATGCAGGCGCCTGTGTCGGGCTTTGCCCGCGCGCTGGCTGCGCTGGCGGCACAGAAAGAGGCGGCATAAAGGCTGCTTCGTTTTCCGGGAGGCGCTGTTTTCTCCCGCATAAGCGCGTCAAAACCAACAAGGGTGTAAACTATTAATCAAGGAGTTTCAAATGGCAATAAGCAAAGAGGACATTCTGGAAGCTGTAGGCGCCATGTCCGTTATGGAATTGAATGATCTGGTCAAGGCATTCGAAGAAAAATTTGGTGTTTCCGCTGCCGCTATGGCAGTAGCCGGCCCGGCGGCCGGTGCAGGCGGCGCAGCCGCTGCTGCTGAAGAGCAAACGGAATTTACCGTGGTGCTGGCTGAATTTGGCGCCAACAAGGTGGGCGTCATCAAGGCCGTGCGTGAAATCACCGGCCTGGGCCTCAAGGAAGCCAAGGATATGGTGGATGCCGCGCCGAAGCCTGTCAAGGAAGGCGTCAGCAAGGCGGAGGCCGAAGAGGCGAAGAAAAAACTGGAAGATGCCGGGGCAAAAGTCGAAATCAAATAATTCTTTCGGATTTCTACAACCTGGTACTTGCAGAGTCATGACTGAATCGCTTATAATAAGCGGTTCAGTTATGGCTCCTTTACGCATTTCAGTACCGCAAATGCCGGTCTCCCGGTATTTGTGGCCCCTTTCATGAAATATTTAAAGGATTGAGGCTTGAGTTTTCCGGTTCAATATAAGCGGTATTGATACTGAAACCTGAATTTTCCATCCTTCAGCCACTCACGGAGTGTCCATGCATTACTCATTTACTGAGAAAAAGCGCATCCGGAAATCATTTGCGAAGCGCGAGAACGTCCATCAGGTCCCATTTCTGCTTGCTACCCAGCTTGAGTCCTATCACAACTTTCTGCAGGCGGATGTAATTCCGTCCCGCCGCAAGAATGACGGGTTGCAATCGGCTTTTGCCTCCATATTCCCCATTGTGTCGCACAACGGGTTTGCCAGGCTGGAGTTTCTTTCCTATACGCTGGGCGATCCCCCGTTTGATGTCAAGGAATGCCAGCAACGCGGTCTTACCTATGCTTCTCCGTTGCGCGCCAAGGTGCGCCTGGTTATCCTGGACAAGGAGTCGCCGACCAAGCCGGTAGTCAAGGAAATGAAAGAGCAGGAAGTCTATATGGGCGAAATGCCGCTCATGACGGATACAGGTTCTTTTGTGATCAACGGTACCGAGCGTGTGATTGTTTCCCAGTTGCACCGTTCGCCGGGCGTGTTCTTCGAGCACGACCGCGGCAAGACGCACTCTTCCGGCAAGCTGCTGTTTTCAGCGCGCATTATTCCCTATCGCGGCTCCTGGCTGGATTTTGAATTTGATCCCAAGGATATTCTGTTCTTCCGTGTTGACCGCCGCCGCAAGATGCCGGTAACGGTATTGCTCAAGGCTATCGGCATGAGCGCGGAACAGATTCTGGAAAACTTCTTTGTGTTTGACCATTTCACCTTGCGTACGGAAGGCGCGGAAATGGATTTTGTACCGACGCGTATGCGGGGTGAAATTGCCCGCTTTGATATTACCGACAAGGAAGGCAAGGTGCTGGTCGCCCGCGACAAGCGCATAAATGCCCGCAATATCCGCGAGATCGAGTCGGCCGGCATTACCCGTATTTCCGTACCGGAAGATTATCTGATTGGCCGCGCGCTGGCGAAGAATATTGTGGATCAGGATACCGGTGAAATCATTGCCAGGGCCAATGACGAGCTTACGGAAGAGGCGCTGTTCAAATTGCGCCAGGCCGGTGTAAAGGAAATGGAAACCCTGTACACCAATGATCTGGATCAGGGCGCCTACATCTCGCAAACGCTCCGCATGGATGAAACGGCGGACCAGATGGCCGCAAGAATTGCCATTTACCGCATGATGCGCCCCGGCGAGCCGCCGACTGAAGAGTCCGTTGAGGCGCTGTTCAACGGCCTGTTTTACAACGCGGAACGTTACGACCTGTCGGTGGTTGGCCGCATGAAATTCAACCGCCGCATAGGCCTGGAACAGCTTGATGGCGAGATGACGCTTTCCAACGACGATATTCTGGCGGTCATCAAGATTCTGGTTGAACTGCGCAACGGTCGCGGCGAGGTGGATGATATTGACCATCTCGGCAACCGCCGGGTGCGTTGTGTGGGCGAACTGGCGGAAAACCAGTTCCGTGCCGGGCTGGTACGGGTTGAGCGCGCGGTAAAGGAAAGGCTGGGCCAGGCGGAAGCGGACAATCTGATGCCGCACGACCTGATCAACTCCAAGCCGATTTCCGCGGCGATCCGCGAATTCTTTGGTTCTTCGCAGTTGTCCCAGTTTATGGATCAGACCAACCCGCTGTCGGAAATTACCCACAAGCGCCGCGTTTCCGCGCTGGGGCCGGGTGGTTTGACGCGTGAAAGGGCCGGTTTTGAAGTCCGCGACGTGCATCCCACGCATTATGGCCGCGTATGCCCCATCGAAACGCCTGAAGGCCCGAATATTGGTCTGATCAATTCGCTGGCCCTGTATGCGCGCCTGAATGAATACGGTTTCCTGGAAACGCCTTACCGCAAGGTGGAAGATTGCCGGGTTACGGACGAGATCGAATATCTTTCCGCGATTGAGGAAGGCCGCTATATCATCGCCCAGGCAAACAGCAAGGTGGATGAAAAAGGTATGCTGGCCGATGAACTGGTGTCCGCGCGTGAAAACGGTGAAACCATTCTGGTATCGCCCGAACGCGTACAGTATATGGACGTGGCGCCGGGTCAGATTGTGTCGGTTGCCGCTTCGCTGATTCCTTTCCTGGAGCATGACGACGCCAACCGCGCCCTGATGGGCGCCAACATGCAGCGCCAGGCGGTGCCATGCCTGCGTCCGGAAAAGGCGCTGGTAGGCACGGGTGTGGAGCGCACGGTGGCGGTGGACTCCGGTACGACAGTACAGGCGGTGCGCGGCGGCACGGTGGATTATATTGACGCAGGCCGCATTGTGGTGCGCGTCAACGATGAAGAGGCAGCAGCCGGTGAAGTGGGCGTGGATATTTACAATCTGATCAAATATACCCGTTCCAACCAGAATACCAATATCAACCAGCGTCCCATTGTGGAAGTGGGCGACCGCATTGAACGCGGTGATGTGATCGCGGATGGCGCGTCAACCGATCTGGGTGAGCTGGCGCTGGGGCAGAATATGCTGGTTGCCTTCATGCCGTGGAACGGTCTGAATTTTGAGGACTCCATCCTGATTTCCGAACGGGTGGTGGAAGATGACCGCTATACCTCGATTCATATTGAGGAGCTTTCTGTCGTGGCCCGCGATACCAAGCTGGGGTCGGAAGAAATTACGCGCGATATTTCCAATCTGGCGGAAAACCAGTTGGCGCGTCTGGATGATTCCGGCATCGTGTATATCGGGGCTGAAGTGCAGGCGGGCGATACGCTGGTCGGCAAGGTGACGCCGCGCGGCGAAACCCAGTTGACGCCGGAAGAAAAACTGTTGCGCGCCATTTTCGGTGAAAAGGCGTCCGATGTGAAGGATACCTCGCTGCGTGTGCCATCCGGCATGGTCGGCACGGTCATTGATGTGCAGGTATTCACGCGTGAAGGTCTGGTTCGCGACAAGCGCGCCCAGCAGATTATTGACGACGAACTGAAGCGTTACCGCATGGACTTAAATGACCAGATGCGCATTGTGGAAGGCGATGCCTTCCAGCGCCTTTCGAAGATTCTGGTCGGCAAGAAGGTGAATGGCGGTCCGAAGAAGCTGGCGAAGGGTGCTGAAATTACCAGGGATTACCTGACGGATCTGGAGCGCTACCACTGGTTTGATATCCGTCCGTCCGATGAGGATACGGCGCAGGCGCTGGAAGCCATCAAGGAATCCATTGCCGAAAAACGGCACCAGTTCGACCTGGCGTTTGAGGAAAAACGCAAGAAACTGACGCAGGGTGATGAATTGCAGCCGGGCGTGCAGAAGATGGTCAAGGTGTATCTGGCGGTGAAACGCCGTCTCCAGTCGGGCGACAAGATGGCTGGACGCCACGGCAACAAGGGCGTGGTTTCCCGTATTGTGCCGGTAGAGGATATGCCGTACATGGCGGACGGCACGCCGGCCGATATTGTGTTGAACCCGCTGGGCGTGCCTTCCCGCATGAATGTCGGGCAGATTCTGGAAACTCATCTTGGCTGGGCGGCCAAGGGCCTGGGCCAGCGCATTGGCGAGATGCTGGATGCAAAGCGCAAGCTTGAGGATCTTCGCGGCTTTATCAAGCAGATTTATGCCGAAGGCGGGAAGCAGGAAGATCTGGATATGCTGTCGGACGGGGAATTGCTGGA
>JAISIS010000069.1 GCA_031261905.1 Burkholderiaceae bacterium | reverse complement strand
CCGATGCGGGAACTGTCTGATTAACGATCTCTGCGAATATCCCGACAAAACCGCGGTATAGCCGTATCAGCCACGGCTGCGTTGCCCCTGACGCATACGGTTGCCGTTTCGCGACCCGTTGTGTTCCTTGCCGGCATAGCCAAAAGTAGTTTGCAGCGGGTCGGGCTGACGACTGCGCTGTTTTCGCCTGGTGTCGCCATCGGCGCTTCCCGGCCTGCCGAATTCCGGCAGCGAGGCGGGACCATTTCCATTTTTCTGGCGTGATGCAGCCTGCCTGGGCTTGCCGGATTTTTTCTCTTCCGGCTTTTCCAGGCCGGAAAGCCGCATCAGGTCACGCACCGCGTTTTCTTCCAGTTCATCCCACCTTCCCCGCTTGAGAATCTGCGGCAGTGAAAGCGCGCCATAACGCGTACGGATCAGACGCGATACCGTAAGTCCAACAGCCTCAAACATCCGCCTGACTTCACGATTGCGCCCTTCGCCGATCACAACGCGATACCATTTGTTTACGCCATCGCCACCACCATCGGCAATACGTGAAAACTGACCAATGCCATCTTCCATTTCAACTCCGGCCAGAAGCTTCTGACGCATGCCTTCCTCAAGCTCACCCAGCGTTCTGACGGCATATTCTCGCTCAATGTTGTAGCGTGGGTGCATCAGACGATTGGCAAGATCTCCGGAAGTGGTAAAGAGCAGCAGCCCTTCTGTATTAAAGTCCAGACGCCCGACAGCCAGCCACTTGCCGTTTTTCACCTGCGGCAGCCGGTCAAACACCGAGGGACGTTTTTCCGGATCATCCCTGCTGACAATCTCGCCAGCCGGTTTGTGGTATATCAGTACCCGTGGCGGACGCTTGCTCACCTTGCGCTGAAGCAGCTTGCCGTTAATCCGCACCTGGTCTGTCGCCAGAATGCGCTGACCGATATGTGCCGGTTCCCCGTTAACGGAAACCCTGCCGGAAATAATCAGTTCTTCCATGTCGCGGCGCGATCCCAGACCGGCCTCCGCCAGCACCTTGTGCAGCTTTGGCGCATCGTCATCCGGCGCGAGTTCCCTGCGGCCCGTTTTCTTCTTCCCTTTATCCCTGCCGGGCGAAGCGGCCTCAGGCACGCCTTCCTCATCGTAGGCGGCTGAAGTGACATAAGCAAACAGCCTGTCCGGATCATCCGGCGCGACAAACGCCTTACCGGATGATGCTTTCCGGGCCGGGTGCCCCGCCTGGCGTTTGGGTCTGGGCTTTTTTCCGCCCTTGCCGCCGGGCATTCCTGCCGCCCCGTTCATTTCTTTCATGCTCATAGTATTCAAACCCATTGGTAAGATTGCGGGAAAATTGTCACCGCATCATGTTTCGATACCGCTTTCATCCGGCGCGTCATCCCCCATGGATTGCACCAGCGGCGGCAATTGCTCAAGCGAAGCCAGTCCCAGATCGCCCAGGAAACGGGCTGTCGTGGCAAACAACGCCGGGCGGCCTGGTGTTTCGCGATGCCCCACCACCTCAATCCATCCCCGCTCTTCCAGCGAGCGGATGGCGTTGGGATTAATCGCAACACCGCGCATCTGCTCAATATCCCCTCTGGTAACCGGCTGGTTATACGCAATAATCGCCAGTATCTCCAATGTGGAGCGGCTATAGCGGGGCTGTCTTTCCCTGGTCAGGCGATCCAGCCAGGGCTTCATCTCCGGCTTGCTCTGAAAACGCCATCCGTCAGCCACCTGAACCAGCTCAAGCCCCCTGTCAGACCAGTCGCCCTGCAATTCGGACAGAAGTCTGCGGATCCTGGGCATCCAGACCACATCATTTTCATCGCCAGTATTTTCGAGCAGGTTTTTCATATCCTGCATGGACAAGGATTCCTGCGCGCACAGCAAAGCCGTTTCGAGGATCTTCTTTTCCTCAGTCATAGACTAAAACCATCCTGGAAATTCCGTTCGCGCCACAGGCCGTCGCGCGCTGTGGAAAGCCCGCTGGCCCGGCGGGTACAGGACACACACCACGCCACAAGCACATTCGGTGTGCTGATTCTACAACGATTCCGGCAAGATTATACATGATTGCGCGCATTCATTTCGAAAAACTGCTTTCCGGAAGTGAAAATCTGCCCTGCTATTGCATCAGGGGTGTGGCATTCGGTATATTTACCTGAGATGGAATATGCCCGCATGGAAATATCATGAGAGATACGGCACTGCAAGAAGAAGACGAAACCTGGTATAGCGCCAACTCAACACCCGTAATGAGCCGGATGTTGCCGTTGCTGACATGGAACCAGGCGGAAAAGTGGACAGAACTGCTTGAAAACTTCAAACCCGATGATGCCAGGATATGGATTCCCTGCCTGATCGTGCACGGGCCACGCGCCTTTGCGCTGACCGTAACGGACGAAAGCATGCACAACCCTTCCGCGCCCCGCTCCTTTGCCAGCGGGGACTATATTTATGTTGATCCGGATGCCGAGCCTGCGCATGAAAGCATGATGGTAGTACGCCTGCCAAACGGCAACCTCGCCTTCCGCCAGATCACGATTGAACCTGACGGGAAAGCCCTGTTTCGCGCGCTCAACCCGGATTGGCCCGAAGCGCCTTTCGAGGCAAAAGCCGAAACCGAAATTTACGGAACAGTTATTGGCAAAACCCTGCCGTAATCCGGCATACCTTGCGTGATTGTACACCTGCCGACCCTCTGAAACCGAGGTATAATAATAGATTATCCTTACTGTCCCCGGACACTATTTTTGATACATGATCATGGAAACAGAACGCATCAACGCCCTCGCCAACCTGTTAAACGACCTTACCGGGCGCGAAGCCGCCCTGCGGAGGTATCTTTGACTTCCAGGAGAAGTCGGACAAGCTGGAACAGGTAAACGCCGAACTGGAAGACTCTGCGGTATGGAATGACCCGAAACACGCGCAACAGCTTGGCCGGGAGAAGAAAACGCTGGAGCAGGTTGTCCATACGCTGACCCACATCAAATCCGAATTGCAGGCCGCAGGCGAGCTTTTCGCACTGGCGCGCGAAGAAAACGACAATGACACGCTGGCGGCAGTGGAAGACGATGTCCATGCCGCCCGGAAGGCGGTTGAAGAAATGGAATTCCGGCGCATGTTTTCCGGCCCAATGGATGCTAACAACTGCTTCATGGACATCCAGGCGGGCGCGGGCGGAACAGAAGCGCAGGACTGGGCATCCATGATTCTCCGCCAGTATCTTCGCTACTGCGAACGCAAAGGCTTCAAAACCGAAATACTTGATATTTCCGATGGCGAGGTAGCCGGCATCAAAACCGCCTCCATCAAGGTCGAGGGCGATTACGCCTACGGCTTTCTGCGGACGGAAACCGGCGTACACCGGCTGGTGCGCAAATCTCCCTTTGATTCCAATCACGGGCGTCACACCTCCTTTTGCAGCCTCTTCGTTTACCCGGAAGTGGATGATTCCATTGAAATTGACATCAACCCGGCGGATGTCCGGGTAGATACCTATCGCGCGTCAGGCGCGGGTGGGCAGCACATCAACAAAACCGACTCGGCCGTCAGGCTGACCCACTTGCCGACAGGCATTGTCGTCCAGTGCCAGAATGACCGCAGCCAGCACCGCAACCGAGCGGAAGCCTGGGACATGCTGAAATCGCGCCTGTATGAGCAGGAACTCCGCAAGCGTATGAGCGAACAGCAAAAGCTGGAAGACTCCAAAACCGATGTCGGCTGGGGACACCAGATCCGTTCCTATGTGCTTGACCAGTCCCGCATCAAGGATTTGCGCACCAATGTTGAAACCGGCAACACCAGGGCTGTACTTGATGGCGATCTGGATGAATTTATTGCCGAATCACTTAAACAGGGCGTGTGATGCACGCCTTTTTATTTTATTTTTCTTTTCCCGACCATCATGACATCGCAAAACAAACCGCCGCTTGCAACAGAAAAGACAAAGGGCAAGACTGAAGGCGCCGAAACACCTTCCGCGCTTCCCGCAACGGATGAAAACGCCGTTATGCTGGAGCGCCGCGCCAAGCTGGCCGCGATCCGGCAGGAAGGCATCGCCTTCCCCACTGATTTCAGCCCCCGAAACACGGCGGCTGACCTGCATGCGCAATATGATGATCAGGATAATGCCGCCCTGGAAGCGGAAGATATTCCCGTGAGCGTGGCGGGCCGCATGATGCTCAAGCGCGTCATGGGCAAAGCCTCCTTTGCCACACTGATGGATGCTTCCGGCCCGGAATCGGATGGCCGCATCCAGCTTTTCATAACAGATGGCGTAACCGGCCCGGAAGTACATGACGCCTTCAAACATTACGATATCGGTGACATCCTGGGTGCGGAAGGCACACTCTTTAAAACCCGTACAGGCGAGCTTTCCGTTCGCGTTACCCGCCTGCGGCTCCTGACCAAATCCCTGCGCCCGTTACCGGATAAATTTCACGGGCTGGTTGACCAGGAAACCCGCTACCGCCAGCGTTATGTGGATCTCATCATGAACGCCGATACCCGGCGAACCTTCCGCGCGAGAACGGCGGCCATTTCCTCCATCCGCCGCTTCATGGAGCAGCACGGTTTCCTGGAAGTGGAAACCCCGATGCTGCAGGCCATCCCCGGCGGCGCGGCGGCAAAGCCCTTTGTGACCCACCACAACGCGCTGGATATGCAAATGTTCATGCGTATAGCGCCGGAACTGTATTTGAAGCGCCTTCTGGTCGGCGGCTTTGAGCGGGTATTTGAAATCAACCGCAACTTCCGCAACGAAGGCGTCTCGCCCCGGCACAACCCCGAATTCACCATGATGGAATACTATGCCGCCTATGTGGATTACCACTGGCTCATGGACTTTACCGAAACCATTATCCGGCAGGCGGTCATGGATGCGCGCGGCGCGGCGGTTATTCCCTATCAGGGGCAGGAAATTGATTTCTCCAAATCCTTTGAACGCCTGACCATTATAGAAGCCATCAACAAACACGCGCCGCACTACACCGGGGAACAGTTGCATGACCCGGTATTCCTGCGTGAAGAATTGCTTAAATTCGGCGTTTCCCCGCTGGCTGGCGCGGGCACGGGCGCGCTGCAACTGGCGCTTTTTGAGGAAACCGCAGAATCAAAACTCTGGAATCCCTGCTACATCATTGATTACCCGGTAGAAGTCTCTCCCCTTGCGCGTGCCTCGGATACCCGGCCCGGCATCACGGAGCGCTTTGAACTGTTTATAGCCGGAAGGGAAATAGCCAACGGCTTTTCAGAGCTGAATGACGCCCAGGACCAAGCATCCCGCTTCATGGCGCAGGTAGCGGCCAAGAATGCGGGGGACGAGGAAGCCATGTATTACGATGCCGATTTCGTGCGGGCGCTGGAATACGGCATGCCGCCCGCAGGCGGCTGCGGCATCGGCATTGACCGCCTGATCATGCTGATCACGGATTCGCCCAACATCCGCGACGTCATCCTGTTCCCGCACATGCGGCGGGATGATGTCTCAGCTTGACGCCGCGGGGGGCCACAGCGCATGAAAGTGATGCACAGGCCCCTTTCCTTTCCCTACGGATAACTCCGCCGAGTGAATAAGCGCATCGGTCAGCCAGCTTCTGGCGCGCCGGGCGCTTTCCGGCACGTCAAAGCGGGCCATCAGCGCGGCAAGCGCAGCGGAAAGTGCGCATCCGGTACCATGAAGATTATTGGTGCTGATGCGCGGACCGGTAATATCCATCGTTTCCTGCTCCCCGTAGAGGATATCCAGAATCTCCGCACCGGGGAGATGTCCGCCTTTTAACAGCACCCACTGCGGTCCCAGCGCCAGCAGTTCCGGCAACGCCTCGCGCATGGCCTCCCTGGAAGCCGGGCTTTCCCTGCCGAGCAGCACGCCCGCCTCAGGCAGATTGGGCGTAATAACCGTTGCCATAGGCGTCAGCACCTCGCGCATAGCCTCTACGGCATCCGGCTGCAACAGCAGATCACCGCTTTTGGCGACCATGACAGGATCAAGCACAATACGTGCCGGTTTATGCCGCACCATACAATTCGCAATGGCGTTGGCAATACCGGCTGTCGCCACCATACCGATCTTGACGACATCCACCCTGACATCATCAAACACCGCATCAATCTGGTCGGCCACAAAAGCGGGATCAAGCGCCTGAAAGGCGCGCACGCCGGAAGTGTTCTGCGCGACCACCGCCGTCACGGCGGCCATGCCGTAAGCGCCCATTGCCGAGAAAGTCTTGAGGTCTGCCTGGATGCCTGCGCCGCCAGTCGGGTCGGTGCCTGCGATGCTTAAAACATTTGCGATCATGATTTTTACTTAAAACGGATGTCAAGCCCGCCATCTTAAACCGCTGACGGCTCCCCTGACAATTGTACTGCGGGTTTGTTCCACACGGGAACGGATTGCGCGGCGGCATATCTGTGGCGGCCTGTACTGGTTTTTCACCAGATCCACAATCGCCTGCTCCGGCTCCCCGGCAGCGCGGCGTCATGTTTCGCGCAAGGTTTGCAAGGGCGGATAATTCAGGATATGGCGCAGGCCAAACCAGCCTCCCGCCATGGCGCAAAGCACCCCGGCAGCCAGACCGGACAGCCAGATCAGCGGATTGCCGACCCACGGGAAATCAAATATCTGTGCGGAAAGCGCCCTGCCTGTTAAGGCAGCGCCGGTAGCCGCCATCAGCCCGGCCATGCTGCCGATAAGCAGAAATTCCACGCGCTGCGCCTGCTTGAGCTGTGCGCGGCTCGCCCCCAGAGCGCGAAGCAGCGCAGCTTCCCGCATCCGTTCATCCTGGGATCCGGCCAGCGCCGCGTACAGCACCAGCATCCCCGAAAACAGCGTAAACAGGAACAGAAACTCCACGGCCACAATCACCTGATCCAGTATATTCTTCATCCGCATAATGATCCCGCCCGCATCAATCACCGTCAGATTGGTGAAGGCGCGGGTCAGTTCCCCCGCAAAACGCGTTTTTTCCGGAGGAAGATGAAAGGCGGTAATCCATGTCCGGGGCAAATCCTCAAGGCTTTCCGGATTCATTACGGCAAAGAAATTCACCCGGATGGAACTCCAGTCCACATGACGCAGGCTGGTAACCTTTGCCGTTACCTCCCTGCCTGCCACATCAAACGTCATGCTGTCGCCGGTGGAAAGACCCAGCAATTTCGCCAGGCCTTCCTCCAGGGATATTTCATTGCCCGCATGGCTGAACCATTGTCCTTCTGTCAGCCGGTTGCTTTCCGGCAGGGCATCCATGCAGGAAAGGTTAAATTCGCGCAATACCATCCTTTTTGCGCGCGGGACGGAAAAGTCCAGATCTTTTACCGGCTTGCCGTTGATGGCAAGCAGCCTGCCCCGCGTCATGGGATAAAGCTGCGGCTTCCCCATACCGGCACGCGCCATGAAAGCGATAATGTCTTCCTTTTGTTCCGGCATGATATTGATGATGAAATGATTGGGCGCGTCCGGCGGCGTGGCCTTTTTCCACTCGCTGACCAGATCGGCCCGCACCACGGTCAGCAACAGTAGCGCCATCAACCCGCACGACAGCGCCACTATCTGAAGCAACGTGCTTCCGGGCCGCCGTTCCAGCGATGTCAGCGCAAAACGCCAGTCCGGATGCCGCAGGTGATGCCGCAAAAAACGCAAGCCCTTCAGGCACAGCCAGCCTGTCAGTACAAAGGCGGCAAGACCTCCCAGGAAAGCGCCCCCGGCAAGCAGCCCCAGCCTGATATCTCCCGCCTGCCACAACAGCAGCGCCGCAAAGGCGGCAAGCCCGCAGGCATACGTCAGCAACACCAGCGGTCCGGGCCGTTCGCGCTCCCTGCGGATTACCCGGTTATATGGCACATTACGCAATTGCAATACCGGCGGCAGTGCAAACCCCGCCAGCAGAATCATCCCGGCAGCCATACTGGCAAGCGCAGGCATCCAGCCGGGAGGCGGTATCTCCTTCAGAACAAGCCCTCCAAGAATTTTCAGCAGGACAAAGTGCGCGGCAAAACCCAGCATGACGCCAATGAGGCTTCCCGCCAGACCGACCAGGACAAACTCGGCCAGATAAAGAACCGTCATCTCGTTTTGCGTCATGCCCAGGCAGCGCAGCATGGCGCAGGCATCCAGATGGCGCTCCACAAAGCGCCGTGCGGCCAGCGCGATGGCGACAGCCGACAGCATGGCGGAGAGCAGGCCCACCA
>JAISIS010000067.1 GCA_031261905.1 Burkholderiaceae bacterium | reverse complement strand
GTCATGGCGGTACTGAAAACCACCTCACCGGATGTTTGCCCCTCCGCGCCGATGGAATAACCGTGAAAGATCGTGCCGTCAGCTAATGCCAGAATGGCTGGCGTATGTTGACCAAATGGAAATGACAAAGGCAGCTCCTGTCTTTTTGCCGTAACCGCGCAGCTTCTTCAGGCCGCATTAATCTGCCGAATATGTGATTTCTATTCGGTTAATACGTTTTCTACAGGGAACCGGGTGTGCCGCCGCTACGGTGATTGAATTTGTTTGCAGGCTAAATTATAGCCGAGAATCGGCATCCCGGCAAACATGAGGCAAGGCAAGTTATAGGCTGTCTCAATAACTCTTGATATTAATCAGCGGCCTGATATGGCTGATGACTTCGATGAGGTCACGCTGCTCATCCAGCACCTGGAAAATATCCTTGTACGCGCCCGGATTCTCGTCCAGGTTGCCCTCCTTGCATTGTGCGGTGACATCGGCCTCTTCCATCATCTTCCTGAAAGCGTGAACCGTACAATTCTCCCGCGCGGCCTTGCGGCTGTATATACGGCCCGCGCCGTGGCTGCTGGAATACAGGGCATCCGGGTTGCCCTTGCCTTTGACGATAAACACCCCGTCCCGCATGTTGCCAGGGATAACCCCGTATTGCCCCGCTTCAGCCTGCGTTGCGCCCTTGCGATGGATAACCCTGCCCGTGCCCTCATCCAGCACGGCATGGTTGTGTTCGCATACGATCAGACTATCCGGCTCCATATTGCCTTTAACCATACGGCGGATGGCCTTGTTGACGATATCGTGTATGTGCCGGTGGTTCAACAGCGCAAAGGCGCTGCAAAAGCTCATGTCGTGATAGTAGGCCTGCCCTTCGGGAGAGGCCGCCTCAAAGCCATACATGCCTTCCCCGCCCCGGTTTTCCGGATGGGCCAGGCGGATATAGTGTTGCGCTGTTGCCGCACCCACATGGCGCGAGCCGGAATGCACGGTCACATAAACGCAATCCTCCTCGTCATACCCGATTTCCACGAAGTGGTTGCCGTCCCCCAGCGTTCCCGCCTGCTTCACGCCATAGTGCAGGAACAGGCCTTTCACAAAATCGGATGCCCCGTCAAACAGGGAAGCATCCATATCCTCCACGCCAACCCTGCTTTCCTTGTGCCTGTCCTTGCCCACCGGAAGATCACGGTATATCTGCCCCATTATCCGGGTACGTGTATCCCCCTTCATCAAATCCTTTTTCCGGAAGGTGGTTTTGACGGTAGATACCTTGCAGCCAATATCCATGCCCACGCATGAAGGAAAGATAAAACCCTCCACCTCGGTAACGGAGCCAATCGGCTGGGTATAACCCATGTGGATATCGGGCAGGCACACCATCCTGTTGACTGCCGGATGCGCCAGCACATTGTGTATCTGCCCCAGGCAGGAGCGCTCCATCGCCTCCGCGTAAATGCGCAAAGGCTTGCCATGCTGCCCCAGTGCCTGTATTTCTTCAGGTGTAATAGCGTCACTCATCATATGAGCCATGAATTTACATGGCACGGCGTTACGGTCATCAACCCATTCAAAGCCCTTGATTACCGCCTTCTGCGTAAAATCAGAAACTGGTTGCCAACGCAGCACGCCACGGTAATATCACCCCAAATCAGCCATAACTCAGCCCCATGGCTTCGCGTACATCCCGCAGGGTTTCCTGTGCCAGGCGGCGCGCCTTGTCGCAACCGGCGTTGACGATTTCGCGTACGTAGGCCGGGTTGTCCAGGTATTTTTGCGCCCGCTCGTGGAAAGGCTCTTGCTCGCGGATGATGGCGTCAATGACCGGCTGCTTGCACTCCAGGCAACCGATGCCTGCCGAGGTGCAGCCTTTTTGCACCCACTCCCTGGTGCTGTCATCCGAATACACCACATGGAACTGCCAGACAGGGCATTTTGCGGGATCGCCCTTGTCGGTGCGGCGAACGCGCGCCGGGTCGGTTTGCATGGTGCGTATCTTGCGGTTGACATCTTCCGGGCTTTCGCGGAGCGAAATGGCGTTGCCATAGCTTTTTGACATTTTCTGGCCATCCAGCCCTGGCAGGCGGGAGGCTTCGGTCAGCAGGGCTTCCGGTTCCACCAGGATTTGCCTGCCGGAGCCTTCCAACCAGCCTGATAACCTTTCACGATCCGCCATGGAAAGGCTGCCCGCGCTACTCAACAGCGCTTTGGCTTCCGCCAGTGCGTTGGCGTCACCCTTTTCCTGCCATGCGGTCCTGAGCGCCATAAACTGTTTTGAGGCCTTGCCGCCCATCTTCTTTGCCGCCGCTTCGGCTTTTTCGGCAAAGTCTTTTTCCATACCGTACATGTGGTTAAAGCGCCGCGCCATTTCACGCATGATTTCCATATGCGGAATCTGGTCTTCGCCCACCGGCACCTGGTTTGCGCGGTAGACCAGCACATCCGCCGCCATCATGACGGGATAGCCCAGAAAACCGAAGGTGGTCAGGTCCTTGTGGGATATCTTTTCGATCTGGTCCTTGTATGTCGGCACCCTTTCCAGCCAGCCCAGTGGCGTGGTCATGCCCAGCAGGAGCGTCAGCTCGGCGTGTTCCAGCACGCGCGACTGGACAAAGATGGAAGCCTTTTCAGGGTCAATACCCGCTGCAAGCCAATCCACCACCATATCCCACGCGCTCTGGGCGATGGTTTCCACTTCGTCGTAATGCGTGGTCAGCGCGTGCCAGTCGGCGACAAAGAAGAGGCTTTCAACTTCATTCTGGATGCGCACCCAGTTTTTGAGGGCGCCATGATAATGGCCCAAGTGCATTGCGCCTGTGGGGCGCATACCGGAAACGACTCTAGCAGGATACATGATGGTTCACTAACGTAAGAAGAAGGTAAGGGGAAAGGTAATCGTCCGAACAATGAATGAGCCTACCTTTAACAGCGGGCGCATCCAATAGTTAAGCATATTAAAGTAAACCAGCGCCAGCACAATAAAGAAACCGAAAGGTTCAATGCGCGCGAATTTCACGGCAATATTGGCTGGCAACATGCTGGTAAGCACCCTGCCGCCATCCAGCGGCGGCACGGGAAACAGGTTAAAGGCAAACAGCACCAGGTTGATCAGGATGCCCGCCTCGGTCATTTTAAGCAGGAATGGTTCCTGCAACCCGGCAACAACGATGATGACCCTGAATATCTGCCACAAGAGCGCCATCAGCAGGTTGGAGGCCGGGCCTGCCAGCGCTACCAGTGCCGTGCTGCTGCGGGGATTGCGCAGGTTGCGGAAATTGACCGGGACTGGTTTGGCATACCCGAAAATAAAGGGGCTTTTCAAAAGGATCAGCGCGGCAGGAATAATGATGGTGCCGAAAAGATCAATATGCCTGATGGGATTGAGCGTCATGCGCCCCAATGAATACGCTGTATTGTCGCCAAAGTATTTCGCCACGAAGGCATGGGAGGCCTCGTGGAGCGTAATGGCAAAGAGGACAGGCAAGGTCCAGACGGCAACAGTGTATAAGGTATCGTTCATGGTGAGATTTTACCAGAGGGATATGGTACTTATCATCATGAGTAAGAATCCCCGCTGCCTGACAGGCCTTGTAGACGTTTTCCCGTTTACAGGCCAAACACGCGGGCATCACCTCCGCCCTGGCGAATCAGCACCGGCTGCTTGTCAGTCATATCAATAACCGTAGTCGGGATCAGGCTGCACGCGCCGCCATCCACCACCAGATCAACCTGGTTTTTGAGCTTATCGTTGATCACTTCAGGATCAGTCAGCGGATCGGTTTCGCCCGGCAGAATGAGCGTAGTACCCAGAAGCGGCTCGCCCACCTCATCCAGCAATGTCTGCATGATGCGGTTTGCAGGTATGCGGATACCGATGGTCTTGCGTGAAGGATGGCTCAAACGGCGCGGCACTTCCCTGGTGGCTTCCAGGATAAAGGTAAAGGAACCAGGCATGGCCGCCTTCAGCATCCTGAACTGGCTGTTGTCGATTTTTGCGTAGGAGCTGATTTCGCTCAGGTCGCGACACATCAGCGTAAGGTGATGCTTGTCGCCCACCTGGCGAATCTGGCGGAGCCTGTCAGACGCGTTCTTGTCTTCCAGGCGGCAGGCCAGTACGTAGCAGGATTCTGTGGGTACGGCAATGATGCCTCCATGCCGAACGATTTCCGCCGCCTGTTTTATCAGGCGCTGCTGCGGGTTTTCTGGGTGTATCTGAAAGAATTGATTCATGACAGCCTCCGGTTATAAGTGGGTGTGCATAATCAATCCACGCTGGCCTGCAAGGCCTCAATACGCTGCTCAATTGGCGGATGGGTCCTGAACAGCGCTATCATCCTTCCCGGGCTGCTGATGCCAGCCGATACAAGGTTCTTCGGCAAATCGCCCGATTCCAGGCCACCCAGGCGTTGCAGTGCATGGATCATGGGCTGGCGGCGTCCCAGCAGCTTGACCGAACCGGCATCGGCGCGGAATTCGCGACGGCGCGAGAACCAGGCTACGATGATTGAGGCCAGGATGCCAAATGCGATTTCACAGACGATAACGGTAATGTAATAGCCCACGCCTCCCCTGCTGTCGTCTGAGTCACGCGAGATGGCCTTGTCTATGACAAAGCCCACCACACGGGCGAAGAAGATCACGAAGGTATTGACGACGCCTTGCAGGAGAGTCATCGTCACCATGTCGCCATTGGCGATATGTGCCACCTCATGCGCGAGCACCGCCTCGACTTCCTCATGCGTCATGCCCCGCAAAAGGCCGGTTGATACAGCAACCAGCGCGGAATTTTTGAATGCGCCTGTAGCAAAGGCGTTTGGCTCACCTTCATAAATGGCGACCTCCGGCATCCCGATGCCTGCTGTTGAGGCCAGTTTTTGCACGGTACCCACAAGCCACCTTTCGGTTTCATTGGCTGGCGTTGCAATAACTCGCGCGCCCGTGCTGAACTTTGCCATCGTCTTACTGAGGAAGAGCGAAATGAAAGAACCGGTAAAACCAAAGACCAGGGCAAAGGCAAAGAGTGACTGATAATCCAGCCCGCGAGCCGTCATGTAGCGTCCCACGCCCAAAAGTGAAAGGACGATGGAGGCAACAACCATGACTGCAAGATTCGTCAGCAGGAAAAGAATAATTCTCATTGTCTTGAATTTCCGATAAAACGATAAACACTGATGTTGAAAACAGGATATAGGGCCGGACAGCGGCATTTCAAGAGCCGATTCGCCCCGCGTGATTTATGCTGTTATTGTAACTGCAATCATTTGCGAATCACACACTTTTCCGGCTACACGCCCATCGGCGCGACCCGGGTGTACAGGTGTTGGCTGGCGCTCGCCTAAAACCAGTCTTGCCAGACGGGCGTCAGCCCTTCCGGAAGCGATGGAATCTTGCCCACATCCAGATAATTTTCGCCCGGCGCGTGGAAATCGGAACCCGCCGAGGCAAGGAATCCATAGCGCCTGGCCAGATCAGCAAAGTAAGGGTAAAGCTCACGGCCATGGCTGCCTGTAACCACTTCAATGGCCGCGCCGCCCAGTTGCTTGAATTCGTCAAACAGGGAGAGCAGCGATTCCCCGGATATCTCATAGCGGCCCGGATGCGCGATCACCGCAATGCCGCCAGCATCCCTGATCCAGCCAACCGCCTTTTCCAGCGTTGTCCATTGGTGGAACACATAGGCGGGCCTGCCCTTTTTCAGGTACTTCTCAAACGCCTCGGTTGTATCGGCACATACCCCGGTATTCACCAGGAAGCGTGAGAAATGCTTCCGGGAGATGATGATAGGGTCCGATACCTTTGCAGCCACGCTTTCATAGGCGTCAGGGATACCAAGCGCTTCAAGCCGCCTGCCTATTTCCACCGCGCGCTCTACACGTCCCGAACGGTTGGCGTCCAGGTTGTCCACAAACTGCTGGTTGTTTTCGTCCACCTGCAAGCCAACAATATGGATAGAGCGTCCACCCCAGGTAATGGAAATTTCAACGCCGGGGACAAAGTGAATGCCGACCTTGTCGCACGCAGCTCTGGTCCTTTCCACTCCTTTGACCATGTCATGGTCTGTCAGCGCCAGCGCTTTCGCGCCATTGGTAGCCGCGCGCGCCACCAGTTCTTCGGGGAGCAGCAAGCCATCAGAGCATTTGGAATGAGAATGGAGATCAATATTCAGCATGGAAATAACTTGTTATGAATTATCGTTTTGCTTCTATTATAGTACGCCCCGGGAAACTTGCCCAAAGGCAACCGGCAGGCATCCTTTCAGGGGAGGAAATCCTCTATCAACGCCGCAACCACTTCCGGCTGGTCCTGCTGGACCATGTGCGCCGCGCCTTTGACCATTACAACCTTTACATCCGGTATGGCTGAGGCGCGCCTCCGTATCTCTTCCCGCCCCTTCCCGTAATCCTCCATGCGCATGCCCAACAGGGAAAACTCCGCATCCACCATCAGGGTTGGCGCCGTAATCAAACGCCAACTGGCCAGTACTTCATCCATGCGTGTCAGGATAGGGTTCACGCGCCGGTGACGCGGGTCAGCCAGGATATGCCATTCCCCCTTGCTGTTTTTCTCGGCCCAATGGGAGGCAATGAAGGCCGCCCGCTCGTCCGTCAGGCGCGGGTTGTTCCGCTTTACCCGCCGGGTAACGTCTTCAAGGCTGTGATATGCCCTCGGATGGGCGTGTTCATTCAGGGAATCCAGCCACCTGGCGTAACGCCCGGCCGCCTGGTCAGGCTCCATCCGCATCATGCCGTACCCCTCAAGGCTGACAAGCTGCGCCACACGCGCGGGTCTCACACCAGCGTACAGGCAGGCGACATTGCCGCCCATGCTGTGCCCCAAAAGGCGAACCGGCTCTTCCGGCGAGTAATGATCCAGTATGGCTTCAAGGTCCGCAAGATAATCCGGATACCAATAGCCATCCTTTGCCCATGAAGAGTGCCCGAAGCCGCGCCAGTCCGGCGCGATAATGTGCCAATCGCGCACAAAGGCGTCAACCACAAACTGGAAGGTGATGGAAGAATCCATCCAGCCGTGCAGCATAAACAATTTGGGCGCACCGGACTTCCCCCAATGGCGGATATGGAAACGCATACCACGCAGGGAAAGATATGCCGACCGGGATGGTTTCATTATGTGCCTGAAATGATATTGGGAAATTTTCAGGAATGAAATATATCACCATGCGGGCATTAGCGGCTAAAATCCGTCAGGAATCCGCATAAGCGCGCCACCACCGCAATATGCCCTTACCCAACCAACCGAACGCTGAATGGAAAACTTATGGCAAACATCTACAGACTGGGAGACCGTGTTCCGCAAATCCATCCGACTGCCTTTATCGCGCCAAACGCCACACTGATCGGCAATGTGGTCGTTGAGGCCAATGCATCAATCTGGTTCAACGTGGTGATAAGGGCCGACAATGATCTCATAGTGATTGGCGAAGGCACCAATATCCAGGATGGCGCCATCCTGCACACGGATGCCGGGCACCCTCTCCGGGTCGGGAAGAACGTTACCGTTGGGCACATGGCCATGCTGCATGGCTGCACTGTGAGCGACAATGTCATCATCGGCGTGCGGGCCACCGTACTCAATGGCTCGGTAATACCGGAAAATACACTGGTGGCCGCAGGCGCGCTGGTGGCCGAAAACAAATCCTATGAGCCGGGTTCGCAACTGATGGGAGCCCCGGTCAAAATGACAAAGAAGCTGGATGAGAAGGTAGCGGCCAGGATCCCCCGCGCGGCGGCGCACTATGTCCATAACCAGCAGCGCTACACAGGGAAATTCGCCAGGATCCCGCTGGACGAAGCGCTGAAGGAGCAATTTACCTATCAGGTGTCAGAAAAGAAATAGCCAAAACCCGGTATCCGGCCAATCAGGGTAGAATGGCGTCTTTTC
>JAISIS010000105.1 GCA_031261905.1 Burkholderiaceae bacterium | reverse complement strand
CCCGTTATTCTGTTATTTGCCGGAAGAAGCGGTAAACGTAATCCCGTTCTCCCGCAGCTTGCTTTGTGCCGCCGCCAGAGTGACTGGCGTATAAGGCCCCAGACGAACCCGGTACAAATTACCGTTTTGCGCCTTGACTTCGGCTATATGCGCTTCCAGTCCCAGCAATGCCAGGCGGGCGCGCATGTTTTCCGCCTCTGTCCTGGCGCGATACGCCCCTGCCTGAAGCCAGGTGCTGGCTTTTTCCTTGCCGACAGTTTCCTTCATTGCGGGGGCATCGGCATCGCCTCCCGGCGTGTTGCCCTTGTAGGCATCCCTTGCGGTATCCCGGTTGCCGTACATCGGCTGATTCGGGTCAGCCAGCGTTGCAGAAGTGGAAGCAGATGCCTGTGTGCCTGAAGAAAACGCGGATTTGCCCTGTTTGCTGAATTTGCTGTTAAACGGCACCGGAGATCGCGTAATCATCATGGCGACAATAATAGCGACAATCAGCCCGGCAACCAGGCCGATGGCAAAACCCAGCACCAGATTGTTTTTCCAGAGGGTTTCGTACGGAAATGTTTTCCGGGGTTGCTTCCGTGCCATGGTCGTCACATTTTGTTGGGGGCGGAGACGCCAAGCAATCCCAGCCCGTTTCTCAATACCTGTCTTGTCGCATCCAGAAGCGCCAGACGCGCCAGTTTGAGGGCCTCGTCATCAATCAGGAAACGTTCCGCATTATAGTACCCGTGCAGCGCGCCTGCCAGTTCGCGCAAATAAAAGGCCACCTGGTGAGGCCCCAGTTCGGCGAGCGCGTGTGTTAAAACATCAGGATAATCCGCCAGCACACTCATCAGCGCATATTCATGCGGCGAAGTCAGCAACGAAAGATCGGCATTTTCCAGCAGGGACGCGTCGCCGCCCCATTGTTCAAATACAGAACAGATGCGGGCGTGCGCGTACTGGATGTAATAAACGGGGTTTTCATCCGAACGCGCGAGCGCCAGGTCCACATCGAACACAAATTCCGTATCCGCTTTCCTGGATATCAGGAAGAAGCGAACGGCATCCCGGCCCCGAACGATGTCGCCGCTACCGGACCATTCAATCAGATCGCGAACAGTCACATAAGAACCGGCGCGTTTCGAGATTTTGACTTCCGAGCCATCCTTCATCACCGTCACCATTTTATGCAGGACGTAATCCGGATAATTGGCAGGAATCCCCATATTGACCGCCTGAAGACCTGCCCGGACCCGCGCGATGGTGCCGTGGTGGTCACTACCCTGGACATTGATGACCGTATCGAAGCCGCGCCGCCATTTGTTGATGTGGTAGGCGACATCCGGCACAAAATAGGTATAGCCGCCATCCGACTTCTTCATGACGCGATCCTTGTCGTCGCCATAGTCGGTTGTCCGCAGCCAGAGCGCGCCGCCTTCTTCAAAGGTCTTTCCGGCATCCGAAAGCGCGCTGACCGTTTCTTCCACCTTGCCGTCAGTGTAAAGCGACGACTCAAGATAGTAATTGTCGAAACGGATGCCAAAGGCGTTCAGGTCGTTATCCTGCTCATTGCGCAGGTAGGCGACTGCAAAATGGCGTATTGCCTCCAGATCATCGGGATTGCCGCTGGCCGTCGTTGCGGGACAATCACGCGCCGTGACCGTTTTCTTTGCCAGAAAGTCCGAGGCAATATCCGCGATATAGTCGCCGTTATAGGCATCTTCCGGCCACCCTGCGTCACCGGGCTTCAGTCCCCGCGCACGCGCCTGGACGGAGCGCGCCAGATTATCAATCTGGACACCGGCGTCATTGTAATAAAATTCCCGCGTTACCTCGTAACCCTGCGATTCAAACAGGGCGGAGAGCGCATCGCCCAGCGCACCCTGCCTGCCGTGCCCTACATGCAGCGGGCCTGTCGGGTTGGCCGAGACAAACTCAACCATGACCTTTTTGCCGTCCCCGGTATGGCCGTGACCATAGTTTTCCTTCTGCTCCCGTATAACCCGGATAACCTCCTGCCTGGCGGCAGGCGTTGTCCGGATATTGATAAAACCGGGGCCGGCAACCTCAACCGAAGCAACCAGGCTCTGTGCATCAGGCTGCGCAAGCACGCCATCGGCAATTTTCTGCGCAAGATCGCGCGGCTTTTGCTTCAGTGGTTTTGCCAGTTGCATGGCGATATTGCAGGCGACATCGCCATGCGAAGGATCGCGGGGACGCTCCAGTGAAATAACCGGACGGATATCCGAACCATCCAGCAAAGGCGCCAGAGCATTGTCCAGCAGGCGGACAATTTGCTGTTTTTGTTGTGCAAGCATACTTCCATCCACGCCCGGCAGAGCCGGGCGAGAAACAGGGCAAACAATTACGCTTCGTAACGGTTCACCAGGCGGCCAACGCCGTCAATAATCACTTCCACGGTGCTGCCGGGGCGCATGGAACCAACGCCAACCGATGTGCCGCAGGAAATAATATCACCCGGCTCCAGGGTCATGTCGTGCGAAATCATGCTCACCAGCTTCTGCGGGGAAAAGACCATATCGCTGATCGGATAATTCTGGCGCTCGTCACCATTCAGGATGGTCTTGATCACCAGTTTGCTCGGATCCACATCGGTAACAATGCCGGGGCCGAACGAGCCAAAGGTATCGAAGCCTTTCGCACGCGTCCACTGTGCAAAGGTCGGGTCTTTCTGGATGATTTCACCGGCGGTCACATCGTTGCTGCAGGTATAGCCAAAGATATAGTCATTCGCTTCCGCCTCGGAAACTTCCTTGCAGCGCTTGCCGATGACAATCGCCAATTCGCCCTCGTAAACCACCTTGCCGTCATAGGATTTGGGTTTTTTGACCACATCGCCATCCGCGATAAATGCCGTACCCGGTTTCAGGAGATAAAGCGGCTCGGTCGGAACCGTTGATTTGAGACGCGCGGCCAGCGCATGGAAATTATTCCACAGCAAAATCATCTTGGTGGGAACACAAGGCGTCAGCAGTTTCACATCGGAGCGCTTGACGGTTTGGCCCGTTGCCGTTGGCTTGTCAAACATATTGCCGGTATATACCGCAATATTGTCGCCTTCCATCAGGCCAAAGCCTACCTGACCGTTTTGCTCATAACGTACCCATGATTTCATCTCGTCTCCTTGAATGTGAGGTTCTGCCGATTACGGAAATAAAATGACGCCGGATCACGCCTGTCCCGCGCCATCGTTGAAAACCTGAAAATTATATCGGCAATCCGCCCGCTGTGGCATGTTTTATGCAAAAACAAGACGCTTCCGGATAGGGTAACGCCGGAAAAACCGAAAAACAGCAAAGCCCATCGCTTTGTGTTACACATTATTGGCTCGCAAACCTTTCCGGCCCGCCCTGTCAAAAAATGCGCATCCGCATGGCTTATAGATTATGAATATAAGCATATAGCCATAATGGCTTAATCAGACGCTTATCATCTATTGCATGAAATATTGCCTAAGAGTAATTTCAAGGCTGCTCACAAGCTGAAACAATTTGAAACAATTTGCAACAACCCAGGAGGGAAAAAATGAAAATCAGTGCAAGATTAATTACTGGTTTCCTGGCAATACTGGTACTGCTCGCAGCAGTGGCCGGAATCGGTGTATGGGAACTGAGAAAAGTTACCATTGAATCCGATGACATGATGAAAAATGCCGTTGCGCCGGAAGGCTATGCCAGGGAAATCTGCAAAAACGTCAGCAATTATGCCCTGACCGCAAATGCCATGGGCGTTTCCTTCAACGAGGACAATTACCAGTATTACAAGAAACAGCTTCCCCATTACTCGGATCGCATTGATCATTACCTGGACTTACTGAAGGGTGTGACCATGGGGCCGGAAGAAAAAGCCATCCTGGCTGACGCGCTCAAGGCACGGGAAGCTTTCCGTCATGTCGTCGCGGAGATTATCTCCCTAAAGGATGCTGGAGGAAAAGAAAAGGGCGCCGCCCTGGCGAAGAATGAGTTGCTTGAAGCCGAGAAGGCATACATCAACAATTTCGTGAAATTCCGTGATTACCAGATCAGGCTTTCTCAAGAAGCCATCCGGAACATTGATAACAGCTACCAAACCGGGCGGAACCTCATGTTGGGCATCACCATCGCGGCAATTGTCCTGGGGCTGCTTATGGCCTGGCGTCTTACTGTCGGCATCATCCGCCCACTCAGGGAAGCCGTGAATGTGGCCGAGACGATCGCGTCTGGCGACCTGACCAGCACCATCAACGTCACCACAAAAGATGAAACCGGCGAACTCATGCAAGCGATAAAATACATGAATGACAGCCTCTTGAGGACGGTTGTCCAGGTACGTCATAGCGCTGACGCCATCACCACCACCTCTTCCGAAATCGCCGCAGGCGCGGAAGACCTCTCCTCACGTACGGAACAACAGGCTTCATCCCTTGAGGAAACGGCCTCTTCCATGGAGGAAATCACTTCCACCGTGAAACAAAACGGCGACAATGCCAAACAGGCCAATACCCTGGCAACCCAGGCCGCTGATGTGGCTACCAAGGGTGGCGAGGCCATACAGCTTGTCGCCCGCACCATGAATGACATAGCCGAATCCTCCAAGAAGATTGAGGACATCATCAGCGTGATTGATGGCATAGCCTTCCAGACCAACATCCTGGCGTTGAATGCTGCCGTTGAGGCGGCGCGCGCCGGTGAGCAAGGCCGTGGCTTTGCGGTGGTGGCAACCGAAGTGCGGAGCCTGGCGCAAAGGAGCGCGACAGCCGCGCATGAGATCAAGGACCTGATTGGCGACTCGGTAAACAAGGTGAGTACCGGGACTGAACTGGTCAACAACGCCGTGACCACCATGACGGAT
>JAISIS010000010.1 GCA_031261905.1 Burkholderiaceae bacterium | reverse complement strand
GTCGGTTGCGATTTTGTCGTAAATCCATACTTCACGGCGTTCTTCATCTGTCGTCACGATATTGGGTGACCCCAGCGCGGCGGCAACTTCAGCGCCGCTCATGCCAATCCGGATTTCCTTTTGGACAGCGCCAACTGTTACCCTGTCGGTTGAATCATCCTGCACCTGCTGCTTGTGCCAGGATGCTGTACAGGCGCCAACCAGCCACGCCGCAAAAAACACCATCAAAACCCTGCGCATACTTCCCCCTATCCTGAAATTTCTTACTTTAAGTGCTTTTACAAGCATTCTTCTGGAAAGTTTCCGGCACAACACCGGCTTTCAGGAAAACCCGGATTCTCCGTCCGGGTCTTCCTGGTCAACTGCCGGCACGGTATATTTCTCGTCCGCCCAGGCTCCAAGGTCAATCTGCTTGCAGCGTAGCGAGCAAAAGGGGCGATAGGCGTTTTTCTCCGTCCATTCAACCACCTTGCCGCAGACCGGACAGGTAACGGTTGCCGTCATAACGAACAAAGGGTCAGTTCAAACGGAATATCGCTGTCCATCGGCCTGGGCTTCATATCGCCATCCTGCGAAGTAAAGCGCACCCACAGCATGTATTTGTTGGCGGAGGCCTCGGGAATGGCGTTGAGCGCCGGATCCAGCCGGATACGCAGCATCTGGTAGGTTTTTCCCTGTAACATCTGCTGGTAACTCCCCGACTGGGCGACCATCGTGACCTGCGTCCCGGAATCGCGCAGCAGACGCAATACCATGTTAATGGCGTTGAGCAACGGCGTCAGCGGGGCAAACCAGTTTTCAATGTCCTTGCGGCGCTTGTCCGCAGGCTTGTTCTGCCAGGCGTAATAGGCCGGCAAATCAAATTCACAGGCGCCGCCCGGCATTACCGTCCGGCCCCGGATACTCATCAGCCATTCATTGTCGCGTATGCTCTGACCGGCCTTCCCCTGAAAGCTGATCAATGACGCGCTGGCTTTTTCAACATCGGACAAAACCGCATCCAGCACACTCGTCTGAACACCCGGATGCGCGCGATAGCCGATCAGCGTCTGCTTCTGCCGTTCCAGTTCCTGAAGAAGATCAGACTTCATGTCCGCTCTGCCGGCGACTTCCAGCATTTCGAATATGGTCGAGAGCGCCACATGGTGCTGCAAGGGATGCTCCTGATCGAGAAAATGCAGAAAGCGCTCGTACAGATCTTCCAGGCGCAGCAACGTACGTATGCGTTCATTCAAAGGATATTCGTAAATTATCAAAACGCGCCCTTTTATTTCCCGTCAACCCTTTATGATTCTGAACGATATAACAGTAAAATTCAATTTAAATATCCTGCGGATACCACTTTTCCGCAAGTTTTTTATACGCAGCATCCAGACGCGCCACCTCATCGGACAAATGGCCCAGCCCGTTGTCGTTGACAATCACATCATCGGCGATGGCTTTGCGCGCTTCGCGCGTGGCTTGCGCCGCCAGAATAGCCTCCACCTGCGCCCGGCTCATCCCGTTGCGCGTCATGACCCGGCTGATTTGTAATTCCTCGGAACAATCCACTACCAGAACGCGGTCAACCCTGGTTTTCCATATCATTTTTTCCGCCAGCAACGGAATGACAAAAATAATATAACCATTATTCAGCGCGGCAGCCTGATGAAACGCTTCCTGCCTGATCAGAGGATGGAGAATGGCCTCCAGCCGTTGTCGGGCGGCAGGATCCTGAAATACCAGTTCCCGCATTCTGGCCCGGTTCAGAGAACCATCTCCGCTGATGAATGCATCACCAAATTCCCGGCGGACAAGCGGCATGGCCTTTCCATCAGGCGCCGTCAGGCCGTGGGCAATTTCATCCGTATCCACCACCCCGGCGCCACGCGACGCAAACAATTGGGCGACTGTGGATTTTCCACTGCCAATCCCGCCTGTCAGCCCGATCGAGAAAAAGGGATTACGCGATTCTTCACTGGCTGGCATCACGCCCTCAAATGCATATGTCTGTTATCCGCAAAACGCAGCCCGGCCAAAAAGGCGCAGGTTCCTGCACGTCATTGTGAATTATACCGTCAGGCTCTATGGGCGAATATGCTGCTTTAGCGATACGGCCTTATTTTTTGGCCGCTACGGCATCAGGGCAGCAACAATCCGGCCTGCGCCGCCATATCTCCGGTCAAACTGATGCTGAATCCGGTTTTGGCGTAACGCTGCCAGCGTCCGGAGACAAACGCAAGAAGAACCGCGGCCCGGATGGGGGCCTCTTCCTCTTTGCTGTGGCCTTGCGCGGCGGCGATACGCAGGCTGTGTCTGAAAGCCAGTTCAACCCTGTCATAGAACTGGTTCATCCGGGATTGCAGGCGGCTGTCCTCATTGATCAGCGCATCGCCCGTCAGCACCCGGGTCATGCCCGGATTACGTTCGGCAAAATTCAGCAACATCATCAGGATAGCCCGCGTCTGTTCCCGTCCGTTTTCTTCCCGTTCCGCGATCTGGTTAATCAAC
Source organism: Burkholderiaceae bacterium (assembly GCA_031261905.1). GTDB lineage: Bacteria > Pseudomonadota > Gammaproteobacteria > Burkholderiales > Burkholderiaceae_D > Oxalobacter. Next base: position 11,192 of record JAISIS010000010.1, on the reverse strand, counting down.
CCGAAAACACTGGTTTCGATAAATTCAATCAGCCCGTCAAACATCTGGGCCTTGCTGGCAAAATGACGATACAGCGCGGCTTCCGAAAGCTCCAGGCGGCGCGCCAGTGCAGCCGTGGTGATTTTTTCTCCGCGCGGCGTTTCCAGCATATGCGCCAGCGCCTGAAGTATTTGCAGTTTCCGTTCGCCGGACCGGGCTGATGTCATGAAAAATTCCTCCAGGCGGAAAATAGCTATCTGATTTTTTTCAGGCAACCAGGCAGTTGCCGGATGGATTGTACTTTCACATCAACAAAAGCGGGCCGGTTTTTTTGCTCTTTTCTTCCGGGATGCGGAGAAGCATGACCAAAAACACGGTCCCTGCCGGTATAGCGGGTCACCAGCGCCGTTTGCATCCCGACCGCCTTTCCGGCCTTTAACGCCGCCTTGCTGTCTTCCACCAGCACGCATTGCGAAGGCTGAATCTTTTCCAGCGCCAGCAATTTTCTGAACAAGCGCCGGGAAGGCTTGGGCGACAGGCGGCCATGCACCCGCATGGATTCGATGGAAACATGCCGGGCAAAATATCCGCGCAATCCCAGATATTTCAACACCTCGCGAGAATAATCCCGTGCCGAATTCGTCAGCAGGATTTTGTGCCCTGGCAGTCGGCGCATCAGGCGCGCCAGCCCGCGTTCCGCCCTGAGCAGCCGGGAAAGTTCTCCCAGATCATGCGCCGCCTTCAGAAACTCTTCCGGCCTGACGCCATGATGGCGGACCATGCCCAGTATCGTTGCGCCATAACGTTTCCAGTATGACAGGCGAAGCGCATCGGCGGAGGATGGCGAAAGCGGCTCACCGGGTTTGCCTGCCCGGTCTGCGATAAAAGCGTTCATGTTGGCGGTAATGGCGGGAAAAACCGCATGGGACGCGTCATGCAACGTATTGTCCAGATCAAACAGCCAGATCATCATCTGCGCCTTTACCCTGCCGGAAAAAAGCCCGCGTAATTGCGCGGGCTTTTCATATTCCGGTTATTTGACTTTGGCCTTGGCCTTTTCTTTGGCGATTCCGGTCTCATACCGTTTGGTCACCCACCATTGCTGGAGGATGGACAACAGGTTGTTGACCACCCAGTAAAGCACCAGGCCTGACGGGAAGAAGAAAAAGGTGATGGAAAAGGCGATCGGCATCACCATCATCAGCTTGGCCTGCGTTGGGTCAGGTGGCGGCGGCGACATCTTTTGCTGGATGAACATGGAACCTGCCATCAACACCGGTAAAATATAGAACGGGTCCGGGGCCGCCAAATCCTTTATCCACCAGATCCACGGTGCGCTGCGGATTTCGATACTGGCCAGCAGCACCCAGTACAGCGCGATAAATACCGGAATCTGGATCACCACCGGCAAACAGCCGCCGATCGGATTGATCTTTTCCGCCTTGTAGTAATCCATCATCACCTGGTTCTGGCGCGGCTTGTCATCCTTGTAGCGATCCTTCAGCTCCATGATTTTCGGCATGTGCTGCTTCATCCGCGCCATGCTGCGGTAGCTGGCTGCCGAAAGGGGGACAAACGCGATCTTGATCAGCGCAGTCAGCAGGATAATTGTCCAGCCCCAGTTGCCCACTTCCTTGTGAATTTGAGACATCAGCCAGAAAATCGGCTTCGCGATAATTGTCAGCCAGCCATAATCCTTGACCAGTTCCAGTCCGGGGGTGGTTTTTGCCAGTATATTGGATTCCTGCGGCCCTGCAAAAAGGCTCGACTCGTTGAACGATGTTTTATGAGGCTCGATGACCCCCAGCGATTCAACCGACCCGAAGGCGAAAAGATTGCCGTCAATTTTCCGGGCAAAGTTTTCGCGCTGCGTCTTTTCTTTGGGAATAATTGCCGAAACAAAGTAATGCTGAACCATACCGACCCAGCCATTATCCGTCTTGACGGTAAAATCGGCCTTGCCGTCCGCTATCTTGTCAAAATCCAGTTTCTGGAATTTTCCCGACTCCGAATAAACTGCAGGGCCGGTGAATGTGCTGATCCAGCGTGACTGGCCTTCCGGTTTGCTGTCATCACGCACCAACTGGATATAAACCGAAGGCGTGATCGGCTCCTTGCCCAGGTTGGTCACGTCATGCCGGACATCAATAAGGTAACTGCCGCGATGGAAGGTATAGGTTCGGGTCAGACGAACACCGCCCTGCTCGGCCTCCATAACCAGCTTGAGTTCCTTGTTGTCGCCCAGCGTCCGGCTGCCCGGACGAACGCTATATACGGTGGTGTGATTGGGATAATGACCGCCGGTGAGGCCGGTTTGCGCCAGGTAGGTCAGATGCTTGTTTTCCTGGAACAGGCTCATATGCTTTTGCGGGTCAACATTATCCCGGTATTTCAGCAAATCCAGCTGTTCAAAAACGCCTCCCGCCGTGCTGATTTTTGCCACCAGCACATCGGTTTCAATGGTAATGATTTCCGGCAACCTGGCCGGTTTTGCGGGCTTGTCGGATTTAACATCCTCCGCTTTTTTGACCGGCTCTTCCGCAGCCGGGACAGCGGCTGTCTGAACCGGCACTTCAGGAAGGCCGCCCTTTGCCTTCTCGACCTGTTTGGCCTGTTCCGCACCCTTTCTGAAGAAAATCGACGTGCCTCCCCGGTACACCTGCCAGTTATCCCAAAGCATGAACAGCGATATTGCCAGAACAAGCCATAACGTAGTGGTCCTTTTGGTATTCATAACTTTTTAATTCCGAGGTTGGCACGGGGGCGAAACCGGGCCGGTTTTTTTGGACGGTACGGGATCAAACCCGCCTGCATGCCATGGATGGCATTTGCACAGACGCCGTGCCGCCAGAAACAGCCCCTTTATGCCGCCATGTATTGAAACGGCTTCAATCGCATATTGGGAACATGTTGGATAAAAACGACAATTTTGCCCTAAAAAGGGGCTGATGCACAATTGATATGCGCGCAACAATATAAACAGCAGCCATTGCAGGGGTGATTTCATCGGCTTTCTCCCTTTCCTGTCCGCAACGCAAACAACTGTTCAAGCTCTTTTCGCAACAGTTGCTTCAATCCCGCGCCCGTGGCGGGCGCATTGCGGGAGGCTGGTGAAGCGGAAAGACGCACAATATAATCCATTGCCTCAAGCTCTTTTTTTCTGAACACTTCCCGGCACATCCGTTTTATCGTATTGCGCGTCACCGCGCGCGGAGCCAGGCGTTTTGCCACAACCAGGCCCAGACGGGCATACGGCAAAACACCCTTCCGGGCATAGAGGGTGAAATGCTCGGTACTGCTTTTTGGCCTCAAACGAAAAACGGATGAAAAATCATCCGTTTTAACGATGCGCCTTTCGCGTGAAAAATAATTACTCACACGGCAAGCCGCCACACCGCCGGACTATACAGCCAGACGTTTGCGGCCTTTGGCACGGCGCGCATTCAGCACAGCGCGGCCACTTCTCGTTGCCATACGGGCGCGGAAACCGTGAGTGCGCTTGCGGCGCACAACTGAAGGTTGGTAGGTACGTTTCATGGTGATCTCGCTAATCAGCAGTAGTAATAAACAGTTGACTCTGTTATTTCGCCAGACGGACGCTTGCTGCGACCAAGGCAAAACATCGCTTTGCGCGCAAAGAACCCATGATTAGACCGTAATTTGCTCCCGTCTGTCAAGGACTACCGATAACTATAAAATAATTTGAGACAAATCGCACTGAAAAATTGCCCCACCTGTGGATAACTTCCCCGGTTCGGAGTAAAATAACAGGATTCCGGTTCATTAATTTGACGATATACATCCGCGCCACAAGCCTGCGGATGTGCTTTCTTTTTGCGAATAAGCGGATCAGATGGCGCACATCGGGAAACGTTATCCCTGAAACAGAAATAATGGTCGCTCTAAATATGAAAAGTTTCTGGCAAAACTGTCTGGCGCAACTGAAAATAGACTTGCCCCCTCAGCAGTACGACACCTGGATAAAGCCGCTGACGCCGCTTGGTTACGGGGAAGGCATCATGAGCATCGCGGCGCCCAATCCCATGAAGCGGGACTGGGTCAAAAGCCGTTTTTCAGGCCGTCTGGCCGCGCTGGCATCCCAGTACTGGCATGAACCTGTTGAAATCCGATTCGTGCTTGAGAAACAGGGCAAACCCGTTTCCCCGTCATTGTCGCCCCAGCCCAAAGCGATCAACGGCACGGCAACCGCCAGTGCCCATAACCAGTCGGCGACAGCGCCTGCGAAGCCGCAACGCGCCCAGAACAGCATCAACCATGACATGACGTTTGACAGCTTTGTCGTAGGCAAGGCCAACCAGCTTGCGCGGGCGGCCGCCATCCAGGTGGCAAACAACCCCGGCTCATCATACAACCCGCTGTATCTTCATGGCGGCGTAGGCCTCGGAAAAACACACCTGATCCATGCCATTGGCAACCATATCATGCAGGAAAAACCAAAAGCCCGGATCCGTTATATTCACTCCGAAGGCTATGTCCGTGATGTGGTTTCCGCTTACCAGAAAAAGGGCTTTGATGAATTTCAGCGTTACTACCGCACCCTGGATGTCCTGCTAATAGATGATATCCAGTTTCTGACCGGCAAGCAGCGTTCCACGGAAGAGTTTTTCTATTTGTTTGAAGCGCTCTTCCGGGAAAAAAAACAGCTCGTCATTACCGGCGAATCCCATCCCGGAGAAATATCCGGGCTGGACGGGCGCATTACCTCCCGCCTGTCTTCCGGTCTGACGGTTGAAGTTGAACCGCCCGAACTGGAAATGCGCGTGGCAATCCTGCTGAAAAAGGCCAACCTTGAAGACGCCCGCCTCCCGGATGATGTCGCCTTCTTTGTCGCCAGCCAGGTTCGCTCAAATGTGCGTGAACTGGAAGGCGCGTTGCGCAAAATGCTGGCCTACTCCCGTTTTCACGGCAAACCCATCACGGTTGATCTGGCAAGAGACTCGCTCAAGGATCTGCTGGCGGCAAACAGCAACAAGACTACTATTGAGAACATTCAGAAAACCGTTGCGGATTTTTATCGCATCAAGCTGGCGGACATGCTCTCCAAACGACGAACGGCCAATCTCGCGCGCCCGCGCCAGATAGCCATGTACCTCACCAAGGAACTGACCCAGCACAGCCTGCCTGAAATCGGCAAACGCTTTGGCGGACGGGACCACACGACTGTATTGCACGCCGTCAAGAAAATTACCCAGGAGCGGGTGCGAAACCAGGAACTCGCAAGGGAACTGCACGTGCTGAAGCAAATGCTGGAGAGTTGATCATCCCGACCACCCCATAACCCATACTTAACCGGATTACATTTTCAAGGACAGAAACATGCAACTCGTTAAAACAGGCAGAGACAATCTTCTTCGCCCCCTGCAAACCGTAAGCGGCATCGTGGAACGTCGGCATACCCTGCCCATCCTGGCCAATATCCTGATCAAAAAGGAAGGAAACGCGGTTTCATTCCTGTCAACCGATACGGAAGTCCAGATCATGACCAGCGCGGAAGTCGGCTCCGGAGATGATGTGGCGGCAACGACTGTCGCGGCGCGAAAACTGGTTGATATCCTGCGCGCGCTGCCTGACGCCGCCGAAGTTTCCCTGACGCTGCTCGACAAGCGCCTGACCGTACAATCCGGTCGCTCCCGTTTTTCCCTGCAAACACTGCCGGCCAGCGATTTCCCGACCGTTGCGGAAGCGCAAACCTATGAAACCAGCGCCGAACTGCCGCAAAAAACACTGAAAGCACTTTTCGGCATGGTGCATTTCGCCATGGCCCAGCAGGATATCCGTTACTATCTTAATGGCCTGCTGCTGATTACGGATGGGGAAATACTCTCGGCCGTGGCAACAGACGGACATCGCCTGGCCTACTGCCAGATCAATACCGGCAAGGCGCATGAGCACAGTGAAGTCATTATCCCGCGCAAAACAATTATGGAATTGCAGCGCCTGCTGGATGACTCGGACGAGCCTGTGCGCATTGACATCAGCGGCAACCAGATAAAATTTTCCTTTTCCGGCATTGAGCTGATTTCCAAGCTGGTTGAAGGAAAATTCCCGGATTATGGCCGCGTCATCCCCAAAGGCTACAAAAACCGCTTTACCCTGCAACGCGAATCGTTGCAACGCGCGCTGCAGCGCGCCGCCATCATGACCAGCGACAAATTCAAGGGCATCCGCTGCATCGTTGAAGGCGGCAGCCTCAAAATCAGCTCAACCAATACCGACCAGGAAGAGGCGATTGAGGAACTTGAAATCGACTATGGCGGCGATAGCATTGATATCGGCTTCAACGTCACCTACCTGCTGGATGTCCTTGGGAACCAGAAGGGAGACTCCGTCATTGTAGAACTGGGCGACGCCAATTCGTCCGCCCTGATTACTGTGCCCGACAACCCGGATTTCAAATACGTTGTCATGCCCATGCGCATCTGATTTTTCGATATTTGTTCCCGATGCGGATACGTTTCAGGCAATTCTTGGCGTATCCGTCATCGTTTATTGAGGCCTGCCCATCGGCCAGGGCCTGCGTTTTAAAAAGGCTGTTTCATGTCACAAAATCAACCATCCAGTAACCCGGACATCAACAACGAATACGGCGAAGAATCCATCCAGATACTGGAAGGGCTTGAGGCCGTCCGCAAACGTCCCGGCATGTATATTGGAGACACTTCCGATGGCACCGGGCTTCACCATCTGGTATTTGAAGTCCTGGATAACTCGATTGACGAAGCGCTGGCGGGTTATTGCACGGAAATTCACGTTATCCTGCATTCGGACAACTCCGTCTCGGTCACGGATAATGGTCGCGGCATCCCGACCGGGATCAAGCTGGACGACAAAAATACGCCAAAGCGCAGCGCAGCCGAAATTGTCATGACGGAGCTGCACGCCGGCGGCAAGTTTGACCAGAACTCCTACAAGGTCTCCGGAGGACTGCATGGTGTAGGCGTTTCCTGCGTCAATGGTCTTTCCACGCTCCTGCAGCTGACGGTCAAACGTGACGGGAAGAAACACTACATGGAATTTGTGCGGGGCATTCCGCAGGATCCGGTATTTGAAACCATTGACGGCATGGAATGCTCACCCATCCGGGTTATTGGCGACACGGAAGGGCGGGGCACCAAAGTGCATTTCTGGCCGGACGAAACTATATTTTCCTCGGTTGAATTCAATTATGACACGCTCGCACGCCGTATCCGCGAGTTGTCCTTCCTGAACAACGGCGTCCGCATCCAGTTAACGGATGAACGCACGGGCCGTTCGGAACTGTTCGCCTATGAGGGCGGCACCAAGGGTTTTGTGGAATATATCAACCAGGGCAAAAGCGTCCTGCACTCCAATATTTTCCAGGCGACCAGCGAACGCATGTCTGATCAGGATACGCTGATTACCGTTGATATTTCCATGCAATGGAACGACAGCTATAACGAACAGGTGCTTTGCTACACCAACAATATTCCACAGCGTGATGGCGGCACGCATCTGACCGGCCTGCGCGCGGCCATGACCCGCGTGATCAACCGCTATATCGAAGAAAACGAACTTGCCAAAAAGGCCAAGGTAGACGTTACCGGCGATGACATGCGCGAGGGCCTCACCTGTGTGCTTTCGGTCAAGGTGCCCGAACCCAAGTTCAGTTCGCAAACCAAGGACAAACTGGTTTCCTCTGAAGTGCGCGGTCCGGTTGAGGAAATTGTGGCAAAAACGCTGACGGACTATCTGCTGGAAAAGCCCAATGACGCCAAAATCATTTGCGGCAAAATTGTAGAGGCGGCCCGCGCCCGTGAAGCAGCCCGCAAGGCAAGGGAACTGACCCGCCGCAAGGGTGTACTGGATGGCCTTGGCCTTTCCGCCAAGCTGGCGGACTGCCAGGAAAAAGACCCGGCGCTGGCCGAACTGTATATTGTGGAAGGGGATTCCGCCGGCGGCTCGGCGAAACAGGGCCGTGACCGGAAATTCCAGGCTATCCTGCCATTGCGCGGCAAGGTGCTCAATGTGGAAAAATCCCGCTTTGAGAAGATGCTTTCCTCGGAGCAGATAACAACCCTGATTGCAACGCTTGGCACCAGTATCGGCCCGGATGATTTTGATATAGACAAGCTGCGTTATCACCGCATCATCATCATGACGGACGCGGACGTTGACGGCGCGCACATACGCACCCTTCTGCTGACGCTCTTTTACCGGCAGATGCCGCAACTGGTTGAGCGTGGACACATTTATATCGCCCAGCCCCCTCTGTACAAAATCAGGGTAGGGAGGGATGAGCGCTACCTCAAGGATGACCTGGAGGAAGCCAACCACATGATGTCCATTGCCCTGCAGGATGCCTCGCTGATTACCCGTGCGGAAGCGGAACCCGTCCGGGGCGAGCATCTGGAAGAGATGGTCAGGCAATACAACCTGGCAAACGGCATTATCGGACGCCTCTCCAGGATCATTGACGCCGATGCGCTATCCGCCATCATGATGGGCACCGCATTAAATCTGGATTCTGCTGAAAATGCCAAACAATCCGCCAATGCCCTGACTGCCGCCATCAATGATCCGGAAGTCCAGGTGCTGGCTGAAAAAGATGAGGCTTCCGGCGAATATATCCTGAGCATTCACCGCAGGCAATATGGCAACATCCGCGTCAGCAACATCAACGGAGACTTTTTGCACAGCCCGGATTACCGCGCGCTGATCAAAGCCTCGCGGACGTTCAGCGGACTTATCGGCCCAGGCGCTGCCGTGCGGCGCGGGGAGGGCGACAAGATGCGCGAAACGCCGGTGCAGACCTTTCAGCAGGCCATGCAGTGGCTTCGCAATGAGGCTGAACGCGGGGTTTCCAAGCAACGCTATAAAGGACTGGGGGAAATGAATCCGGATCAGTTGTGGGAAACCACCATGGATCCGGACGTTCGCCGTCTCCTGAAAGTCAGGATTGAAGACGCAATTGCGGCAGATCAGATTTTCACTACCCTGATGGGCGATAACGTGGAACCGCGCCGCGCCTTCATTGAAAACCACGCCCTGATGGCGGGCAACATCGACATCTGATGATGCCTGCCTGCGGGCAGGCACTTTCCCGTCCGCAAATTCCATAGTATGCTGAAAGCCAGGGGGATGTGGTCAGGACACTCGTCCCTTGCGCTTTGTTCAATGCTTTTGTCAGGAGGCACAGCATGAGGATCGATATTTTCCGCAGAAAAGAAAAAGATAACCGTTATTCCTGGCTGATTGTGCCGGAAGGAAAGCTGATACCGGCGGAAGCCGCCAACACGGACTGGGAAGCGGTAGACAGGGGTGTGGATCTTAATCTGGATACACAGTCGCTGGATGATCTTTCCATTATTTATCCGGCCAGACAGATACAGGAAAAAGGCTATGCCATTTCCGAATCTTACGAGCTTTCCGGAACTGGCAGGCACATCATCTAGGACGGCCCCATAAAAACGAATGCCCCTGCACGGTTTCCCCGCATCAGGCAAATGCCGGGGGCGGCAGGGGATGTGTAAGCGGTTCCAGCCAGGCCCTCGCCGTTGCTGAAAGCAATGGCGACAGGCGGTGGCGAACTTCCGCATGGTAACGGTTTATCCAGGCAACTTCCGAATGCGTTAACAGCCCCGGATCCAGGCAACGCGTGTCAAAAGGGCATAACGTCAGTGTCTCGAAACACAAATAATCGCCAAATTCCGTATTTTCCGCCTGGCGATTGACCACCAGATTTTCAAGGCGGATGCCCCACCGTCCGGGACGGTAAATACCCGGCTCAATGGACGTGATCATTCCTTCTTCCATAGCGGTATACGCTTCCGCCGCAGCATGGTAGGACAATGACTGGGGGCCTTCATGCACGTTAAGGAAATAGCCTATGCCGTGTCCTGTCCCGTGGCCGTAATCCAGCCCCTGCCGCCAAAGCGGTGCGCGCGCAATGGCATCCAGCATGGCGGAACGGATGGAGCGGGGGAAAAATGCGGAAGACAGGGCAATCAGCCCCTTGAGCACCAGGGTAAAATCCCGCTTCTGTTCCGCTGACGGCTCGCCTATTGAAATGACGCGGGTTACATCGGTCGTGCCTCCCGGATACTGCCCTCCGGAATCCACCAGCAAAAGGCCCGGCGCGCGGATAACCGCATGGCTTTCCTCTGTGGCGCGGTAATGCGGTAACGCGGCGTTTTCATTGAATCCGGCTATGGTGTCAAAACTCAGGCTGACATAGCCGGGCCGCTCCTTGCGGCAAGCCTCCATTTTTTCCGCAACCGTCAGCTCGGTCACCCTTTGTCCTTGCCGGATCGCATTTTCCAGCCAGGCAAAACATTCACAAAGCGCGGCGCCATCCTCTTCCATAGTACGGCGAATATGCACTATCTCACTTTCCGCCTTGCGGGATTTCAGCAGCACGCCCGGATTAATGGCTTCCACAACATGCACACCATTCCTGACGGCCTGAAACATCCCTGAAGTGACGCGCCGGGGATCCAGCAGCAGTACCGCATCAGACGGCAAGCCCTCCAGCGCAGACGCGGCGTTCCCGTACGGGTAAAGCGTAATGCCGTCCGCTGCAAGCGTCTCCTGCAATGCCGTTGATACTTTTTCGCTGTCGATAAAGAGCGCCACTGCCTCCTGGCCAACCAGGCAATGGGCAATAAACAGCGGATTGAAGGCGATATCCGAGCCTCGCAAATTCAGCAACCAGGCAATGTCATCCAGGGTGGAAATGAAATGCCATCCTGCTCCCGCTTCCGAGAGCTTCTGGCGCAACAACTGCAATTTTTCAGCGCGGGAGAGTGCAACAAAAGCCGCGTCATGCTCATAAACCGGTGATTGCGGCAATGGCGGGCGATCTGTCCATATACCGGAAACCAGGTCACAATCCGATACAAAACGCAGGTTGGCGGCGCGAAACTTTTCGTCCAGCCGCCGTCCCATTTCCAGGCTGATCATGCCGCCATCCACCGCTACAGCCGCTCCAGGAGACAATTGCGCCGCCAGCCAGTCAGCCCAGGGCAGGGTCTGCCCTCCGGTAATATTCATTCCGATGATCCCGGTTCCCGCCAGTTGCTTTTCCGCCTGAACCCAGTAGCGGCTGTCCGTCCATAGCCCGGCGTCTTCCTGTGTGACAACAAGCGTACCGGCCGAACCATCAAACCCGGAAAGCCATTTTCGGCATTGCCAGTGCTCCGGAAGATACTCGGAAAGATGCGGGTCAGCGGTCG
>JAISIS010000081.1 GCA_031261905.1 Burkholderiaceae bacterium | reverse complement strand
GAGGCGTCCAGAAATCATCGCGCTGAACATCTTTCACACCCTTGAGGACAGGGACTGAAAAATGTAAACTATAATTTACACTTTTCGCATAAGGAGGATGGAAATGGCAAAGATTAAGTTGACAGCCTGGGATTCCGCCAAATACCTCAAAACGGAAGAGGATATCAAACGCTATTTTGAAGCCTGCATTGAGGAAGACCCGGGTGATGGTAGCCTGATTCGTACCGGGCTTGGCAACATTGCCCGTGCAAAGAATATGGCCCAACTGGCGAGGGATACCGGGCTTGCCCGCGAAGGCCTGTACAAGGCGCTTTCCATGGAAGGCAACCCGGAATTTTCTACGATCATGAAGGTAATCACTGCGCTTGGCCTCAGCCTGAAAGCAGAACGCACGGCTGCCTGATAATCATCGTGCTGAACCTCTTTCATACCCTTGAGGACAGGGATTGAAGCCTGCACGGGCGACCGTCCCCGGTCACCCCCTTTTTAATCTACCAGCATGCGGGAAATACCCCGGCTGACGATACTTGGTTTTGGTATTCCCTGCTGCTCTCGCATTTCATCTGCGCGCATCTGCCACAGACGTCCCTTCTCTTCGTCTTTCTGCTCGCCCAACTGACCAAAGCGGTACACCTCCGCCAAACGTTCCATAGCCTGGATGTTCCCGCCTTTAGCCGCTTTTATATACCATTCAAGCGCATCCTTCGGGCTGGCGGATACACCTTCTCCCAGCTCACAGGCACGGCCCAGTATCATCTGTGCTGCCGGATATCCTTTTTCAGCGGCTTCCTTCGCGATCACAACGCTCTTTTCGTGATCTTCCGGAACACCCAGACCACCCGAATACATCACCGCCATATACGACATGGCGCAGGCATCTTTCTGTGCCATGCCCTTTTCAAACAGGCGGCGCGCCCTGTCATAATTTTTCCGCAGGCCCTGCCCTTTCAGATACAACACACCCAAATGGCATTGCGCTTCAGGCTCGTTTTTGTCAGCCGCCTTCTGAAACCAGAAAGCCGCCTCCCTGCAGTCTCTGACCACGCCATCGCCGATCATGTGTATATTGCCGATCCTGGTCCAGGCGGCGGCCTCACCATGACGGGCCGCTTTCTCATACCAGGCAATCGCCTCGCCCGTGTCTTTCTGGAAGCATATTCCCTGGCGATAGAGATCGCCAAACGCAAACTCTGCGAGAGCATCCCCCTGGGCGGCGGCCTTGTCATACCAGGCAATCGCCTGCTTGCAGTCCTTATCCACGCCCTGCCCTTTCAGGTACATGGCGCCAAGATGGCGCTGCGCCACAGGATTTGTCTGGAGATCCGGATCACTGAAAAAAATCAGAGCCTCCGGGTATTCGCCCTTCTTCTCATGCTTAAGCCCGGCGGCAAGTTTTTCTTCAGGGGTGGGAGGCGGAGGCGGTGCTTCTCCTTCCGGCACTGTGGCTTCGGCGCCTCCTTCCGCGCCAGCGGGTGTGGCGGCAGCGTTTTCAGCGGATGGCGCCTCTGTCTTTTCGGCAGCCGCAGGCGCCGCGGATTTGTCGGCGGCGGACGGGGCCGCACCTGCAGCAGCCGCAGCAAAAATCATCAGCGCGGACAAAAAAAACCGCAGCATTCTCTTTTTCATATCATCACTCCCGAAACTATGGGAAACGCCCGCACACAACTTTTATGCGCCGGGGATAGGTAACAATGCTAACGGAAATTCCGGGAAAGGGTGTAATAAATCGCCATTCTCCGGCAAAAAATCCTGCAGGAAAACGTGTTGCTCTGGTACAGCCGCTCTCCGTCCCGAATAAGAATTGTTAGCAAATGTTAATTTTTCGCGGCTCAGAGCGCCAGCGTAAACTGTCGGTTGCGCGCCGCTTCGTCACAGCCTTCCTCCGCCAGCGAGGCGCCCCACGAGGGCCTTTCATCCCATATTTGCCCGTCAAGCAGGCGTCCTGAAGCACTCCTGCCGTTGCGCTTTCCATCCGGCCCCCATTCGCCCCATTTGCTGAAACAAAAGGGTATACCCGCCGCCACCGCCTGATCCCGCACATTCCTGACCCATTGTGCTTTGGTCGGACGAGCGCCCGGCCCGGTTTCCCCGCCCAGCGAAATCCAGCCGATGCCGGAAAGATCCAGTTTACCCGGATCCTCCAGCAGCGGCTCCATATTCACCAGCCGCAAAGGCGCTTTTACCTGGCGCAGGCATTCCATCCTGGGCAGGCCATGCCGCCTGTCTTCCACCGTAACGCCCAGCCACAGGTTTTGCGGGCAGGGACGATCAGCAAAATAGAGCGGCAAACGTTGGGCGCGCTTGGTCAGTACCATGTACTGGTGTTGCGGCGTGGCGCGCATCACCGCTATGACGGCATCCAGAAAATCATCCGGCACCCCTGCATGGAAAAGGTCGCTCATGGAATTGGCGAAATAAAAGGCGGGCTTCTTTCGTTTCGCGGGTTGATCCAGCCGCTCCGGATGCAGCGTCAGCCTGAAACCATTGGCGTATCCCGGCACACCCATAGCCTGAAGCCTGTTTGCCATACGCTCCGCATAGCAGTTCTGGCAGGCAGGCGAAATTTTCGTGCAACCGGTTACCGGATTCCAGGTGATGCCTCTGGTTGTCTTTTCTCTCCCGTCCGCCATTCTTTTGCACCCTGCAAAACAAAAAAAACGCACACCGGCGTCTCGCCAGGTGTGCGTGTCAATGTCTAAGCGTTTGAAAACACCCGACAACCCGATAAGCGCCTTTCGGCACTCGACTTATTATAATCCGGTTTTTGCACATGTGGCATTTTTTCATCATAAATGATCATCAGGCAACGCCAGCCGCCATCAGGTCGCCAACGGCATGGCGTGGGTTTATCCTGCAGAGAACCAGGATGAAGCCCTTCCCGCCATGCAGGCAAAAGCCCGAAAGGCGCGCATTGGTCTCTGGAAAGACGCGGTGGCTACTCCGCCCTGGGAATACCGGCGTCCTGGCCTGATGGGCCACTCTGGCGGCGGGGCGCGCGCAACAGGCCCCGCCAAAGCCTTGCCGCCAGCGGGGCACTGAAAGAACTCTGGTTATTTGGCCGGTTTCAGCGCGTAAAAGCGAAGGCGTTTGTAATCTCCGATCCACTCGCCCTTTTCGTTGACCATATTTCCCTGCGCCGCCGCCTTCACTTCATTGAGAAACTTTTCGGCTTCGGATACATCCCACGCATTCAGGTAGTGGCGGCCAAACATTTTAATCCAGTCCCGGATATCGCCTGGCAGAATGGTCGGGCGTTCAATCAATTCCATGGACCTGATATTGAGTCCGGCGACTTCCATAATGGAAGAAAGCTCTGAAATCGAGGGGAAATACCATGATTGCACGCTTTCCATCTCGATGCCGTGCCTGCTCATCACATGCCGGATAGCGCCGATAATATTGGCGATACTGCCCTTGCCGCCCATTTCCCCCACAAACCGACCACCTGGTTTCAGCGCACGCTTCACACCGCCCGCCACTTTATCGAGATGGCGCATCCAGTGCATGGCAGAGTTGGTATATACCGCGTCAAACTCTTCATTGAACGTCATGTTTTCCGCGTTCATGATACGCGCGTCAACCCCATTTTTCATAGCGGCATCCACCATAGTGGAGCTGATATCCACGCCAACTGTTATGCATCCCATGGCGTTGAGTTTTTCGCAAATTGCGCCGTGCCCGCAACCGACATCCAGGATACGTTCTCCCGGCTTTGGTTCAAGCAGTTCCAGAACAGGCATCCCGAATTCGGTGATAAATCGTGCTCTGGTTTCCAGAAGTTCCGGCTCAAAAGTCTGTTGATAAACCATCTTTACTCCCCTCCTGAAAGAAAGGCTCAGAAAACAACTCTATCCCGACATCAACACCATTTACTTTAACATCAAAAGGGAGAAAATCTCCACTAAAAACACGAAGAGTGCATGACATTTTGCCATTTTCCGATTTATGTGTATCCTAGAGGCTTACCTATTTCCAAAGGGAGAACCGATCCCAACATGCCTGAGCACCCCGAAACCAGCCTGTCCGGACACAAAACGCAGCGCTCGCTTCTTGAGCGCCTTACCGCGTTGATTTCACACGAGCCGGAAAACCGCGCCGAGCTTCTTACCATACTGCACGATGCCTATACGCGCAAGCTGATTGATGCGGATTGTTTTTCCATGATCGAAGGCGTTTTTCAGGTCAATGAACTGTCCGCCCGTGATCTCATGGTTCCACGCCTGCAGATGTACACCATAGACATTACCCGTCCTGTTGACGAATGGCTGCCCGAAGTCATTGAAATAGGCCACTCCCGCTTTCCCGCCATCAGGGGCGACCTGGACAACATCGTCGGCATCATCCTTACCAAGGACCTTCTTGCCTACTTTGTCGAGAAAGAATTTGATCTGCAAAGCATCGTCCGTCCCGCTGTTTTCATTCCTGAATCCAAGCGCGCCAACGTGCTGCTCAAGGATTTCC
>JAISIS010000186.1 GCA_031261905.1 Burkholderiaceae bacterium | reverse complement strand
CATGGGATTGCAACTTGCCGCCGGGATGCGGGCATCCAGCACTTCGATCACCAGATCGGTGGTTTTCATGGTTTCCGCCGCCTTTTTGCGCGCGGCGTTCATGTGTCCGGGAAACCACTGGATAGGCGGCATGTTTACTCCTGATCCAGTCCCGCCAGCGCCCTGATATGCGCTGTTGCGCTACCCGCCAGCCCGCTCAGGCTGTAGCCGCCTTCCAGCACGCTGACAATGCGTCCTTTGGCATATTCATTTGCCGCAGCCACCACCTGCCGGGTAATCCAGCCATAATCTTCTTCCACCAGTTTCATCCCGCCCAGCGGGTCATCCCTGTGCGCATCAAAGCCCGCCGAGATAAAAATCATTTCCGGTTTGTGCCGCGCAAGCGCAGGCAGCCATTTTTCCTTGACGATACGGCGAATGGCCGCGCCATCCGTACCCGCCGGAACCGGCACATTGACCATATGATCGCGCTTGCGCTCGTTCCCCGAAAAGGGGTACAGGTATTCCTGATAGTAGCTGACCATGAGCACACGCGGCTCATTGATGAAAATATCTTCCGTACCATTGCCGTGATGCACATCGGTATCCACAATCGCCACGCGTTCCAGGCCAAGCACATCAATGGCCCGCTTTGCCGCAATGGCCACGCTGTTGAACACGCCAAAGCCAGCGGCCTCCGCCGCCGTGGAATGGTGGCCCAGCGGACGCACCAGGCAAAACGCATTATCCAGTTCGCCCGCGATGACGGCCTCCGTTGCCGTCACGGCGGAACCTACCGCGCGCAAGGCGGCTTTCCAGCTGTATGAATTAAGCATGGTGCCGCCCAGAGGATAATACTCGCCCTCTCCCGGAATATTGTTTTTGGCGTCCATCACCATATCAACAAGATGCACGCGCAAAATATCTTCAATGGCGGCTTCGGGCGGCTCCCTGAAATCCAGATGACGGTCTGTCCCGGAAGCGGCCAGCCGGTCCAGTACCGCACTGATTCTGGCCGGACTGTCCGGGTGATTGTCGGCTGTTTTGTGCTTCAGGCAAAGCGGATGGGTATATAAAGCAGTTTTCATGGCAGACATTCTCCCAAATCAGTTCCTGTTTCCGCCGCGCGGGCAATTGCCGACAGTTTAGCGGAATTTGCCCGGCATGAGAGAGAAAGCGCACAAGCTCCGTTAAACGTAACCGGCGTTTCTTTTTGGGCTATACTCCATTGTCCAGAGCGAATATCAATACCATGAGACTTCCGTCAGGCCGGTTATTTTCACAGCGTGCGCAATGGCGCGCCATGATCTTTTCAGGCCTCTTTTTTCTGGCGGCCCGCGCGCTGGCGGATGCCGCCGCCATACCGCCCGTACTGCCGCCATGCAGTTTTCCGGAAGCAACGGAATCCACTGCTCAGGACTATGATGAAGCCTTTGAGGAACATCTTGCCGAATTTGCGGATGAAATGGCCGAACGGCACGGTTTTGATAAAGAGAGCCTGGCGTGCCTGTTTGGACAGGTTCGCCGTAATGAGGATGTGATCCGCCTTATCACGCCCCTCCCCACCGGAACGCAAAAAAACTGGCGCAGCTATCGCGCGCGCTTTATCGAAACGCGCCGCCTCAAGGCCGGGGCCAGATTCTGGAACCAGCACCGGAAGACGCTGGCAAAGGCGGAAAAAACCTATGGTGTTCCGCCCGAAATCATCGTCGGCATTATCGGGGTCGAAACCATCTATGGCAAAAACAAGGGCAATTTCCGCACGATTGACGCGCTTGCCACCCTGGCCTTTGATTATCCGGAGCATCCCAAACGGGAAGCGCGTATGGCGCTTTTCAGAAACGAGCTGGAAAACGTGCTGCTATTTTCCGCCGAACAGGGTATTGACCCGATCTCCCTGCGAGGCTCTTACGCGGGCGCTATCGGACTGCCGCAGTTCCTGCCGTCCAGCATCAGAAAATACGCGGTTGATTTTGACGGGGACGGCAACATTGACCTGCGCTACTCACCTGCCGACGCGATCGGAAGCATCGCCAACTTCCTGGTGTGGCATGGCTGGACAAAAGGCGCGCCAATTGTTTTTCCGGCCACGCTGGACGAAACATGCCCCCGCCCGCCGGATGACGCGCTCAATCCCGGTCTGACCGCCACCCTGACGCCGGATGATCTGCGCGAATTCTGCGTAACGACGAAAAAAACGCTGCCCGGCAATCTGCGTTTTGGTCTGGTGGATATGGAAAACGGGAATGACCCGACCAGTTACTGGCTGGCAACCGATAATTTCTTTGCCATCACCCACTATAACCGCAGCTATTTCTACGCCATGACGGTAATTGACCTGGGCAATGCCGTCAAAGCCTTCCGCAAACGGCAAAAACCCGCCCGGACACGGCGTCATAAGTGATATAACACATCACCGTAAATCTTGCTTAAAAGATATACATTTCTTGCCATAAATACATTATAATTTTTCACATGGGCAATATTTGTGTAAATATTAATGCCTCTGTGAGAGTAGCCTGACGCGCTATTTTTTCGCCCGTGGTTTATAGTCCGGCGTCAGGATAACGAGACCATTTACAATTTCCGGGAAATATGACAACAACAAAAGGAAGAAAGAGGGCCTCGAAGAAGGAGGCAGAGGTGCTTGAGCAACGCCATTATGACCCCAATCACCTGCTGGATACGCTGATTCAGCGGTTGGGGATCAAAAATGATGCGGCGCTTTCGCGCGCGCTGGAAGTGGCGCCCCCTGTCATCAGCAAAATACGGCACAACCGCTTGCCTGTCGGCGCATCGCTGCTTATCCGCATGCATGAGGTCAGCGAAATTAGCATTCGTGAACTGCGCCAGTTAATGGGGGACAGGCGAGGCAAGTTCCGTATCAGCGACAAGCAATTCAAGCCCAAACCGCCAACGGAATAAAACACATAATTATGTTGCGGGCCGGGATTCCCGCAACCATTCATCAATACTTTGCCGCAGCAGCCTGTCCGCCTGGCGGATATGATCGTCCGTA
>JAISIS010000063.1 GCA_031261905.1 Burkholderiaceae bacterium | reverse complement strand
ACAGAAGAGGCCAATCACCACAGCCGGCACATACCAGTAGGGGAAATCGGATCCTTCCTTGAAACCGTGATCCAGCAGCATCTGGAAGAAGAAGGGGATAATCGGCTCGGAACAGGAAGAAATAATCATGGCGACAAACGCCAGCGACAAGCGCCCCCTGTAGGGTTTGTGCATTACAACAAGACGTTTGAGATTGGCGGGAATCCACTTCATACACTATCCGATATTTCTTTCAAAGCCTGTAAACATTCATCCGTTGGCCACACGCGCCATTCATCTCCAAACACGATTTCGCACTCACTGTTCTCCGTTCGGAAACGCGCCAGAAGCGGCAAGCCGTCCGCAGCAACGTGCGGCATCAGCGATTCCCTGATCCGCGCCACACTTTCCCTGCCTGTCAGGGAAAAGCGCACATGCCTGCTGAAATGGCGGCGCGCCCCTGCGATATCAAACACGTCATCCGCGTTCATGCGCAAGCCGCCGGAGAAACGATCCTCGGAAACCTTTCCCGAAACGAGCAGAAACTCGTCTTCCGCAAGCAATGATTTCTTTTGCTCCAGCAACTCGGAAAACACCGTCACTTCCAGCGTACCGCTGCCATCATCCAGCGTAATCACCAGCATACGTCCCCGCTGGGACATCTGGTTGCGGATGGCGGAAATAATACCGGCGACCCATTTTGCCTCGCGTGCAGGCGTCAGCGCCGCAATCCGCGTAGAGCCGAATTGTCCGGCCTCGGTTTCATACGCATCAAAGAGATGGCCCGAAAGGCAAAAGCCAAGCGCATCCTTTTCCTCCTGAAGCTTGCGTTTTTCTGTCCAGTGAGGCACTTTAACATATTCCAGCGATTCCATAACGGTTTCCTCGCCGCCAAACAGACTTCCCTGATTCGCGGAGGCTTCAGCCTGCTCAGCCGCTTCCAGCGCCAGCGGCACGGAACCCAGCAAAACCGCCCTGTCCTGCCCGAAACCATCCATCGCCCCTGCCCGGATGAGTGATTCAATCGTGCGGCGATTCACATGCTTGCGGTCAACCCGCATACAGAAATCGAACAAATCCCTGAAAGGCCCGCTTTCCCTCGCGCTTACAATGGCCTCAATCGCCGATTCACCGGAACCGCGCACCGCGCCCAGCCCGTAGCGGATGGCCCTGATCTGCCCGGAAGCGTCAGGCACCGGCCTGAAACGGTATCCGGAAACCGCAATGTCAGGCGGCAGAAGCGTCAGGCCGCACACACCCAGCGCATCTTCCACCAGCACGCGGATTTTGTCCGTATCGTCCATAGAGAGCGACAAGTTGGCGGCCATAAAGGCGGCGGGATAGTGGGTTTTCAGATAAGCCGTCTGATAGGCCAGAAGCGCGTATGCCGTCGCGTGGGATTTATTGAAACCATAACCGGCAAACTTTTCCATCAGGTCAAAGATTTCATCCGCCTTTTCCCCGGAAAGACCATTTTGTGCGGCCCCTTCCCGGAAGGTCTGGCGCTGCGCGGCCATTTCATCGGCATCCTTTTTACCCATCGCGCGGCGCAGCAGGTCCGCACCACCCAGCGAATAACCGCCAAGAATCTGCGCCATCTGCATGACCTGTTCCTGATACACCATAATCCCGTAGGTTTCCGACAGGATGCTTTCCGTGCGCGGATCAGGGTACTCAAAACGCTCGCCGTGCTTGCGGCGGCAAAAGTCCGGTATCAGATCCATCGGGCCGGGACGATAAAGCGCCACCAGCGCGATAATGTCGCCAAAGCGGTCCGGGCGCGCTTCTTTCAGCATACTCTGCATCCCCCGGCTTTCCAGCTGGAATACCGCAACCGTCCTCGCCTGCGTCAACAGCTCATAGGTCTGCCTGTCATCCAGCGGTATGGATTCCAGCGTAAAATCCGCCATCCCCGGCTCCAGCTCGCGAATATAGCGCGCCGCCAGGTCCAGAATAGTCAGGGTCGCCAGACCCAGGAAGTCGAATTTGACCAGGCCTATTTCTTCCACATCCTTCTTGTCGAAGTGTGAAACCACTCCCGCGTCATAGCCCTGCGTGTACAGGGGGCAGAAGTCCGTAAGCTTGCCGGGCGCGATCAATACCCCGCCCGCGTGCATCCCCACATTGCGGGTAATCCCTTCCACCTGTTCGGCCAGCGCCAGAAGCTGTTTGACTTCTTCCTCCCCGGATTCCCGCTCGGCCAGGAGCGGCTCTTCCTTTTTGGCTTCCGCGATCGTCACCAGTTTACCCGGCCTGAAAGGAATAAGTTTCGAGATGCCGTCACAGAAGTTATAACCCAGGTCCAGCACCCTGCCCACATCTCGCACGGCTGCCTTGGCCGCCATCGTGCCGAAGGTGGCAATCTGCGAAACCGCCTCCTTGCCGTAACGCTCTTTCACATACTGGATGACCCGATCCCGTCCCTGCTGGCAGAAATCAATATCAAAGTCAGGCATGGAAACGCGTTCCGGATTAAGGAAACGTTCAAACAGCAGGTTATAGGCCAGCGGGTCCAGATCAGTAATGGAAAGGGAATACGCCACCAGCGAACCCGCACCGGAACCCCGGCCAGGCCCTACCGGCACACCGTTGTTTTTTGCCCAGCGGATAAAGTCCGCCACGATCAGGAAATATCCGGCAAAACCCATCTTGTTGATGGTGTCCGTTTCAAAATTCAGGCGTTCCTCATAGCGCGGGCGAGCCGCCTCCCGCTCGGCTTCGGAAGGGTATAACTGAAGCAGCCGTTTTTCCAGCCCCTCTTTGGCCTCATGAATCAGGAACTCGTCCAGCGACATGCCATTGGGCGTAGGGAAGTCCGGCAGGCGCGGCTTGCCCAGTTCCAGCGTAAGGTTGCATCGCCTGGCGATCTCCACCGTATTTTGCAGGGCGCCCGGCAAATCCTCAAACAACCGCGCCATTTCCGCCTGGGAAAGAAAGCATTGCTGCTCGTTGAACAGGCGTGGCCGTTCCTTGTTTGAAAGCACTTCCCCGCCCGAAATACAAATCCGCGCCTCGTGCGCGGTAAATTCTTCCGGCGACAGGAACTGAACCGGGTGGGTGGCGACAACCGGAAGCTGCAGGCGGGAAGCCAGCGTGACCATTTGACGCAGCAACGCCTCATCACCGGGATTGCCTGCGCGCTGTATTTCGATATAGAAACTGTCCGGGAAGAGGCTTGCCCAGCGCCGGGCGTTTGCTTCCGCAAGCTCCTGGTTGCCCTTCAAAAGCGCCATACCGATATCGCCATCCCGGAACCCCGATAGCGCAATCAGGCCGTTATCCGCCCCGTTTTCCGTCAGCGCCCTCAACCACTCCATACGGATTTCCGCCCGGCCCTTGTGCTGGTTTTCCAGCCAGGCGCGGGAAAGCAGCTCACACAGGCGAAGATAGCCATCCCGGTTCCTGACCAACAGCAGCAGGCGGGAAGGCTTGTCCTTTTCCTGCTCACCGGCAACCCATATGTCGCAACCCGCAATGGGCTTGACGCCTGATTTCCTCGCCGACTTGTAAAACTTGATCAGACCGAACAAATTGGATAAATCGGTCAGCGCAAGAGCAGGCTGCGCATCACTTGCCGCGGCCTTCACCACGTCGTCAATACGCACCAGGCCGTCAACGATGGAATACTCGGAGT
>JAISIS010000170.1 GCA_031261905.1 Burkholderiaceae bacterium | reverse complement strand
CGCACGGCCAGCCAGCCTTGTTTTCAGCGCAGCCATCACCTTGCCCATATCCTGCGGCCCGGCTGCCCCGGCAACTGCTACGCTGACTTCTCTTTCAATTTCTTCCGTTGAAAGCGCAGCAGGCATATAGGCGGCAAGCACCTCAAGCTCCGCTTTTTCCTTGTCCGCCAGGTCCTGGCGGCCGCCGGATTCAAATTGTGTAATGGAATCCCGGCGCTGCTTGATCATTTTTTCAATCACGCCCAGCACATCCGTATCCGTCAGATCCTTG
This sequence comes from Burkholderiaceae bacterium, assembly GCA_031261905.1. GTDB lineage: Bacteria > Pseudomonadota > Gammaproteobacteria > Burkholderiales > Burkholderiaceae_D > Oxalobacter. The sequence continues at coordinate 3,820 of JAISIS010000170.1, read as the reverse complement.
CGGTCATCCACTTCCTTCTGCTTCATGGCGGCCATCAGCATACGGATCGTGCCCAGCCTTGCGCTATCCTTTGCGCGCATGGCATTTTTCATATCCTCAACAATTTGTTCCTTCAGGCTCATTACTGTCTCCTCACGGCATTTTCAAGAAACACAAAAACCCGCTGCGGATCCTCCGAAGCGGGTCTGACATCAGAATGCCCTTCTGCCCTGCGGCAGGATCAGTACATTTTCTTGGGCAGTTGCTGGCTACGGATACGCTTGTAGTGCCGCTTTACGGCCGCGGCGTGCTTTCTCTTGCGCTCGGCGGTCGGCTTTTCATAAAATTCACGCGCGCGCAGTTCTGTCAGCAGGCCGGTCTTTTCTATGGTGCGTTTGAAACGCCGCATGGCGACTTCAAACGGTTCATTTTCTTTAATGCGGATGGTTGTCATGAAAATAATGGTTTAATATCAAATTGCTGAAAGACTGCTATCCTAACAAATAATTTTGTTTATTGGAAGCACCCTGTCAGGCTTGTTACGCCTTTTTCTTATATATGGCCTCCGCCCGTTTCTGCAAGACCTGTTTTGCGCCGGTCATCACACACCCGGCCTCACCCAGCGAATAACGTTCATCGGCACGTTTTTCCGCTTCCCTTTATAATAAGTTCACCGAGTTTGTAGCTTTTCTAATAACAAGGAAAGGAATACTTATGGAACACAAATTACCTCCCCTGCCCTACGCGATGGATGCCCTGCAACCGTATATCTCGCAGGAAACCCTGGAGTATCACTATGGCAAGCACCACCAGGCCTATGTGACCAACTTGAACAACCAGATCAAAAACACCGGATTTGCCAATTCCTCCCTGGAGGACATTATCAGAAACTCATCCGGCGGCATCTTCAACAATGCCGCACAGGTATGGAACCACACATTTTTCTGGAACTGCATGAAACCAAATGGCGGTGGCGCGCCATCCGGTGCGCTGGCCGATGCCATCAATACCAAATGGGGATCCTTTGAAAAATTCAAGGAAGCCTTCACCCAGAACTGTGTCGGCAACTTCGGTTCCGGATGGACCTGGCTGGTGAAAAAAGCCAACGGCTCGCTGGATATCGTCAACACATCCAACGCCGGTACACCGACCACCGGTGCGGACAAGCCGCTCCTGACATGCGATGTATGGGAACATGCCTACTATATTGATTACCGCAATGCCCGCGGCAAATTTGTCGAGGCATTCTGGAACCTGGCAAACTGGGATTTTGTTGCGAAGAACCATGCATGATACAGCCCGCCGCCAGCACAAAAGGGGTGGCCCATGCCACCCCTTTTTTTATGCCGCCGGGATGCGCTGCCGTTCCCGGCTGTTTCCCGTAAAATTCCTGATGATGTAAAATCAGTGGCAGTGTGACAAACTGCGCGTTTTTTGCGCCATCTGCGGCTGTTGACCGTTCCCATATCGAAAGACATCATGAATACCTTTCAAATCTACACATCCGATTATTGTCTGGAACATCACCCTGGCCCCAGCCACCCGGATTCACCGGAACGGCTGACCTCCGTACGCAAGGCCTTGCGCTCGCCCGAATTCAAGGGCGTTCCCTGGAAAGACGCCCCGCTGGGCACCACCGAGCAGGTGCTTCTGGTGCATACGCCGGAATATGTTGACCGCATCGGGCGGATGCGCCCCAAAAAAGGCTACGTACCGCTGGATGGCGGAGATACGGTCATGTCGCCCGGCACCTGGAACGCCATCATGGCCTGCGTGGGCGCGGCATGCGCCGGGGTGGATGATGTCGTCAAGGGCGAGGCAAAACGGGTTTATTGCGTTACCCGCCCCTGCGGGCACCATGCCGAGCCGGAACGCGCCATGGGCTTCAGCATTTTCAACCATGCCGCCGTTGCCGCTGCCTATGCGATAGACACCCACAAAATACCCAAAGTCGCCATCGTGGATATTGATGTACACCACGGCAACGGCACGCAGGACATGTTTTACTACAAGCCGAACGTGTTTTACGGCTCCTGCCACCAGTCGCCCTTCTATCCCGGCACCGGCGCGAAATACGAAACCGGCATTGACAACAATGTGGTCAACGTATTGCTGTCGCGCGGATGCAACTCCCCCACCTTCCGGGAAAGAATGGAAACCGAAATGCTCCCGGCATTGCGCCGTTTCAAGCCGGAGTTGATGATCATTTCCGCTGGTTTTGACGCCCACCAGAAAGACCCGCTCGGCGGCCTGAGCCTGACGGACGATGATTTTTACTGGATCACGAAAGAACTGGTCAAAATCGCCGATGAATTTGGTCAGGGACGGGTTGTTTCCATCCTGGAAGGCGGCTACAGCATGTCCGGCCTGGCAACAGGCTCCATCGCCCACGCACGCGCGCTGATGGAAGAGTGATCGGGAAGCTCTATATGGGCAACACTAAACCAATGACAGACCTGAGCGAAATCAGGAGAAAAGGCATTAAGGCACTGGTCGAAGCACTGGGGCCGACCGGCATGGCTTACTTTTTTATGCAGTTCGATCAGGGAAGCGGCAATTACACCGCGGAACGGCACGCCTGGCTGGATACGATTGACGAAGAGGAAGCCTACCGCCTGATCGGCAAAACCCACAAATCTTGATGCCTTCAAACAACGAACAAAAGCCGGTCAGCACCGGACGAATTCCTCTCTGGGGCCAATGGGCGCTCTTCGTCATAACCCTGCTGGTGTACCTGTTGCCGGGGAACCCGCTGTTTGGCTGGATAATGTTCGGTTACCTGGTCTGGCTGATCTGCCTGTCCATCACAACTTACCGATGGTTCCTTAATCGGCAAATGGCCGAGCGGCAGGCATTCTACCAGGCTGAACGGAAACAGCGCGAAGCGGTGCTGCACGAAGAAGAAATGACATCACCGCTCACCGGAGAGCAGGAAGACACCCTCAAATAAGCAAAGCCGGGGTAACGCCCAGCATCCCTTACATTGTATTGCTAATGTACTTGCAATGATATCTCGTTGTATAATATTTGTTATGGAATTTTGATGAGACAGGTGTAATCATGGCAAAAACAGCAACTCTGAATATCCGCATTTCTCCCGAAACCAAAGCGGGAGCGGAACGACTTTTCTCCAGCTTTGGCATTACGCTGACTGATGCCGTCAATATTTTCCTGCACCAGTCTTTAATGGAAGGTGGTTTGCCGTTTGAAATGAAGCGCCCGCGCTTTAATGCCGAAACCGAAGCGGCCATTATCGAGGCGCGCAATATTATGTCCGGCAAGACCAAGGCAAAATCCTACGCATCGGCAAAAGAGCTGTTCGCCGATCTGGATATTTGATGTTATATGCTGTTGTATTTTTCATACACCACAGAAAGAAAAATGCATGGAAAAACAAGAAGCAAAGCAACAACCCTACGATCGTTACAGCTTACCTCACGAGATTGGACGGATTGAATTGCGATGCTTACCCTGAAGACAACCGCTCGCTTCCGCCGTGATCTTAAACGGGCAAAGAAACGTCAGATGGACATGGATCTTTTAGAGACTGTGCTCACTCAGCTTCTTGCAAAACAACCTCTCGATAAGAAGTACCGGAACCACCCTCTTTCAGGGGAATATACCGGCTTCTATGAATGCCACATCCAACCGGATTGGCTGCTCATTTATGCGGTCGATGAAGACTCTTCTCTCCTGACCGCCGCACGGACTGGGACGCATTCGGATTTATTCGGATACGGGTGTGTGGTTCTTTTGGGGAAAGCGTTAAACGGGCGGATTGCTGCGTTCTCCCGTGCTCGCTCCTGCAACGTACATCCAGTACGTTTTAGTCGCTGTGCGC
>JAISIS010000169.1 GCA_031261905.1 Burkholderiaceae bacterium | reverse complement strand
AGCCTGCCCAGTACGGCCTCAATGGAGAGAGAAGGTTCAATGATCACGCGTACTTCGGCGCGGTGGATTTTTTCGCCCTCCGTAATGCGCGCCTCAATCGCCTTTAGCGCGGTTTCCGGGAAGGCGCGTCGCCCGGTGGAGCGGAAGGTCAGGAGATGTCTGAACAAACGGGATAACATGAGCGGCCTCACCAGTTGCCTGAAGCGCCGCCGCCGGAGAACCCTCCGCCACCTCCGGAAAAGCCGCCTCCTCCGAATCCGCCACCGCCAAAGTCATCGAAATCATCATAGCGCCGCCGTCTGCCCAGCGCATTCCCCAGTATGATGCCGGTGAGAAGAGCGCCTCCATGCCCGCGCCCCCGTATCCTGGAACGCAGGACAATCAGGATGAAGGCGAGCATGAAAAGCAGCGGCAGCCATCCGCCTGCCCCGGAGCCGCCGCGCCCCTGTTTTTCGGGCGGCGCAAAGTTTTCATGGTTCAACGTGGCGATGATGGCTGAAACACCGGCTGACAATCCTCCGTAAAAATCATTTTTCCGGAAATACGGTGCAATCACGTCCTGGAGGATGCGTTTGGACTGAATGTCCGTCAAAACACCTTCCGTGCCGCGCCCGCTTTCAATCCGCAGCCGGTTCAGCCCGGGCGGGTTGTTTTTTGCGACCAGCAGCAGTACCCCGTCATCCACGCCCTTTCTGCCCAGCTTCCAGGCGTCAACCACGCGAATACTGTATTGCGCGATGGTTTCCGGTTCGGTGCTGTTTACCAGCAGGATAGCGATCTGGCTGCCCTTTGCCGCCTCATAGTCCCGCAGGGTAGTCTCCAGCGCATGGCGTTCCTGTGGCGTCAGCATTCCTGCCAGATCGGTTACCCGGCTGTGCAGGGGCGGTATGGCGGCCAACTCCTGCGTTTGTCCAGGCACGCACAATAACAACAGCAGCGCAAGGCAAAACGGGCGAAAAAGCGGGTGGCGCAACATGGGCGTTTTACGCTTTATTTGCCGAAGTTAACGGCTGGCGGAGCAGAAAGAGCTTTTTCATTTTCAACCGTGAAAGATGCCTTTTGCTTATAGCCAAACATCATGGCGGTAAGGTTGGAAGGGAAACTGCGGGCCAGGATATTGTAATCAGCCACCGCCTGGATATAACGCTGGCGTGCAACCGTGATGCGGTTTTCGGTTCCCTCCAGTTGTGCCTGGAGATCACGGAAACGCTGGTCGGCCTTCAGGTCCGGGTAACGTTCTGAAACCGCCATCAGCCGTGACAGCACAGAAGAGAGCTTGCCCTGGAGTTGCTGGAATTGTTTGAAGGCTTCCGGATTGTTTAGTACCTCCGGCGTGATTTTGAAGCTTGTGGCGTTCGCGCGCGCCTGGGTTACCTGGGTAAGCGTTTCACTTTCATGCTGCGTATAACCCTTGACCGTGTTGACCAGATTGGGGATCAGGTCGGCGCGCCGCTGGTACTGGTTCAGCACCTCTGCCCAGGCCGCCTTCACTGCCTCATCCTTTTGCTGAAACTGGTTATAGCCGCACGCGCTGAGGAGAATGGCGGCAGCGGCAACCATCAGGTAGTAAAACGATTTTTTCATTATCTTCATAACAGGATATCCTCAAACAAATGTAACGTGCCGGACTACTTGGGTGCTGACGAACGCGGTTTCAGAAGAACCGCGCTCATCGAAGCCAGAATAAGAAGCATCGCGACATAATCCTGCCAGCGAGGGGTTTCCGATAATATCCAGGCGCCCGAGAAAACCCCGACAACCGGCACCATCATAATGGAAAGCCCGGAAGCCACCGGCGGCAAGGTACGCGCCATGCTGTTCCAGATAGTTGTGGCGATACCGAAAACGAAAATTGCATTGTACAGGATGGCCATCCATTCCAGCGGTTCTGGCACGCACCAGGCATCCCGCTCAAACAGCAGGGAAATCAACGCCATAGCGGTTGCGCCAAAGGCAATCATCCAGAAAGTCAGCGAAGCCGTGGGGATGGGAATCTGCCTGCGTTTCAACTGAACCGTGCCATATCCCCAGAATGCCGCCGCACCCAGGGTGATGCAGGTCCCGGTAAAACGGCTGGAGAGCGTGGAAAAATCGCCTGACAGCAGCAGCAATGCGCCTGCAGCCGCGCAGAGAATGCCAAAGAGCGCCATCCTGTCCGGCTTTTCCCGGAAAAGGATGCAGGCAAAGATTACCGCCCATATCGGCATGGTGTAGCTCAGGATGGCGGCGCGGCCCGAAGAAAGCATTTTGACGCCGATGATCAGGAACGTCTGGGAAACCAGCACATTGGGGATGGCCAGCCGGATGAGCGGCATGATCTGCGCTTTCGGGATGGCGATTGATTCGTTCATCCGGCGCGCCAGCAGCCACATCACCGGCAGTGAGCAGAACATGCCCATCACGCGGAACGTTACCGGCGGGATGCGTGTTACGCCAAACTTCATGACAGGCCAGTTCAGTCCCCAAAACAGCGTGAGCAGGGCTAGCAGCAGAATATCTTTTCTTGAAAGGGCGCGCATAGGGAAACCACGGAATCACGCGTTACAATATACGCTTTATCTCCGGAGAATGCACGGTGAATTTTTTGGAAAAACTGAACATGGCCTGGGAAAGCGCCAATTCACTCCTTTGTGTCGGGCTGGATCCGGATATCAAACGTTTTCCCGCTTCCCTGAAGGACAGACCGGATGCCATTTTCGCGTTTTGCCGGGCGATTGTTGACGCAACGGCTGACTTGGTGTGCGCCTTCAAGCCACAGATCGCCTATTTCCACGCCGAAAGGGCGGAAGATCAACTGGAAGCGCTTTGCCGGTATATACAGCAAACCTGTCCCGATATCCCGCTGATCCTGGATGCCAAGCGCGGCGATATCGGCGCAACGGCGGAGCAATATGCCCGCGAGGCCTTTGAGCGCTACCAGGCCGATGCCGTCACCCTCAGCCCCTATATGGGCTTTGATTCGGTTGCGCCTTACCTGCAATACAGGGACAAGGGCGCGATTGTGCTGTGCCGCACCTCCAATCCGGGAGGTTCGGACTTGCAGTTTTTACCCGTTGAAAGCGATGGAGGGCCGCTTCCCCTGTATCAGCGGGTGGCGCGGATGGTTGCCGATGAGTGGAATGCCAGCAACCAGTGCGCCCTGGTGGTCGGCGCCACTTTTCCGCAGGAACTGGCCGCAGTCAGGGAAATCGTTGGCTATATGCCTCTGCTGGT
>JAISIS010000035.1 GCA_031261905.1 Burkholderiaceae bacterium | reverse complement strand
CAATTCGGTTCCTTGTAGAGTAGATTAAAAACAAAGTGAATTTATCGGCGAATTGCATCATGCCGAAAGGTAAATTGTCCGCGTCTGTCTTTACCCCGAACAGGCGGGTGATTTGGCTTACCGCAAACCCCCATTTTATTGCCCATTGGCGTATTTCGCAAATTACCGGGAAAAATGGCATAGGGGAGGATGCTTATATTGTGGATGCACAACATGAGAAATCATCCATAGTATTATGATTATATATGTTTTTATTGCTGATATATGAATATCAGCGTCCTTGACTGGAAACGGGCGTCGAGATCATCAAACAGAAGGAAGATGTGAAATACAAAAGCATATTTAGAGGATAACGTAGGGACGGCAAGCATGGTAGCCAGCCTTATATTTGACGATTGTTCCAAAATTGGTACAATAGGAGTATGTCACAGAAAGTCATTCAAGCTCGCTTTTATCGTACAGAATCAGGAACGGAGCCTGTCAGGGAGTGGCTAAAGGAGCTTCCTGCCGAGGAACGTTATGAAATTGGGCATGATATCCGCCTGGTTGAGCTGGGATGGCCGATTGGTATGCCAGTGTGCCGTCCATTGGGTGACGGGTTGTTTGAGGTGCGAACGAAGCTGGAAAACAGGATTGCCCGTGTGCTTTTTTGCATTGCAGAAGGGCAAATGTGGTTGCTGCACGGTTTTATAAAAACAACACAGAAGATTTCCCAACAGGACATGCAGCTTGCGCACCAGCGAAGAAAACAGTTGTCGGGAGGACATTCATGAAAAAGAAAACCGTCAATCCAGTTCATGCCGGAAGCTCTTTTGATGATTTCTTGCGTGAAGAAGGTATTTTTGATGCCATTAACAGCAAGGCGGTGAAGAAAGTTATTGCCTGGCAGATTGCGGAAGAAATGAAACACCAGGGCATCAACAAGGTGACAATGGCAAAGCGTATGCAAACCAGCCGCTCATCGCTGGATCGTTTGCTGGATGCGGAAAATGATTCCGTGGCGCTGGAGACGTTGGCCCGGGCAGCTACTGTGCTTGGTAAAGAATTGCGCCTTGAACTGGTTTGACCAGGTGTGCGTAAAAGAGCGCTAAAATCCCGTCATTGGTTTCCACGTAGTAGAAGTTTCTATTGACCGCATCACATCCTGGTTGCCTCATGAATATCCTTATCCTTGACCCGGAACGGACGCGTGCGGAGCGGATGTTGCGTTCTCTTTCTGCTTCGGGATATGTTTGCCGGATCCTGCGCGCTAAAACCCCGCTTTTTGAGATGCCGGATATGTCTGAACCGGACATTCTGATCCTGAATATCGGTAAGACGGCAAAGGGGCTTGTGCCGCTGATTCGCCGCGCAAAGGAAGGCGCGGTGAAGAAAATCCTGCTGCTTGCGCAAATGAACCAGATAGCAGGTGTCCAGGAAGGTTTGGCCGCGGGCGCGGATGATTATCTGTGCCTTCCCCTGCGGCAGCATGAATTGCAGGCGCGCGTAAGCGTGCTGGCAAGGCAGCTTGTGCAGGATGAAGGCGAGTTGCGCTATCTGGAATATGAAGGCTTTGCATTCGACAAGTACCCGAATAGCCTGGCATACAAAGGAAAAGATATCCCGCTTACCGCGAAGGAATTTGACCTGGCCCTGTTCCTCTTCAAGCATATCGGTATGCCGCTTTCCCGCGCGCATATTGCCGAAGCCGTCTGGAAAATGGATAGCAACGACATGGCCCGCACCATTGATACGCATGTATCGCGCGTGAGGAACCGCCTTGGCCTGAAGCCGTCAAACGGCTTCCTGCTGGAGCAGGTGTATGGCTTTGGCTACCGGCTGCGCGCTTTGGCAGACCAGTAAGGAAAGCGCCATCACGTATAATGCTGTTTTTATTTTTTATCTGTGCCGCCTGACATCATGAAACCTTCAATGCTTGCCAAACTGGAGCAACTGGCTCTGCATTTGAGAGAACTGGATGAGTTGCTGATGCAACCTGACGCGGCCTCCAACCAGGAAAACTACCGCCGCTTAACGCGTGAACACGCGGAGATAGCGCCTGTCGTGGCGCTTTTTGATGAGTACCGCAAGGCGCAGGAAGATCAGGCGGTGGCGGAAGAAATGCTGCAGGATGCCGAAATGAAGGCTTTTGCGCAGCAGGAAATCGAGGCCGCGCAGGAAAAAATGGCGCAGGCCGAAGACGCGCTGCAAGTAATGCTGCTGCCCAAGGACCCGAACGACGACAAAAACATCTTCCTGGAAATCAGGGCAGGCACAGGCGGGGATGAATCGGCCATTTTTTCGGGCGACCTTTTGCGCATGTACACCCGCTTTGCCGAGCGTAACGGCTGGCGGGCCGAGATTGTTTCCGCATCGCCATCCGAGCTGGGCGGCTATCGCGAAGTGATTGTGCGCCTGGTCGGCAAGGGGGTCTATTCCCGGCTGAAATTCGAATCAGGCGGGCATAGGGTCCAGCGCGTGCCGGTAACGGAAACACAGGGGCGCATCCATACCTCAGCCTGCACAGTTGCTGTGATGCCCGAAGCAGACGATATTGAGGAAACGCAGATCAACCCGGCTGATTTGCGCATTGATACCTTCCGCGCATCCGGTGCAGGCGGGCAGCATATCAACAAAACGGATTCCGCGGTGCGGATTACCCATTTGCCCACCGGGATTGTAGTGGAGTGCCAGGACGACAGGAGCCAGCACAAAAACCGCGCCCAGGCCATGTCTGTACTGGCGGCACGCATCCGGGACGTGCAAATGCGCGAGCAGCAGGCAAAGGAAGCTGCCACACGAAAAAGCCTGATCGGATCGGGTGACAGGAGCGAGCGGATTCGCACGTATAATTACCCACAGGGCAGGGTGACAGACCACCGGATCAACCTCACCTTGTACAAGCTGGAATCAATCATGGACGGAAACCTGGACGAGCTGACCCAGGCACTGGCCACGGAACACAAAGCCGCCCTGTTGGCGGAAATGGGAGAAAACGCCTGACAGGCAAGCCTATGACAAGTTCCCGAACGCTTTTGGGTTACATGATGCTGCTGTGTTGCAGCTTCTTGCTGTTTGCCCTGTATTTGCAGCATTACCAGTATGTGCCGCCATGCGCCTTGTGCGTGGTGCAGCGCTACGCTTATGCCGCCATCATCATTTTTTGCGTCATTGGCAGGATGACGCCACTTGTCCGCACAGCCTCCTTCTTTGCCTTCCTTACAGCTATTGGCGGCGCGGTGGCTGCTTCGGCGCAGATATGGGCAATGAAAAATCCAGCCATCCAGTGCGGGCGTGATCCGCTTGAAGCCTTTATCAACAGCCTGCCCACCGCCAGATGGCTCCCGTCGGTTTTCCAGTCTGAAGGGTACTGCAACGAGAAACTGGACCGGATTATCGGCCTGACGCCGCCCGAATGGTCTTTGGCCTGGCTGATGCTCTTTGCCTTCGTGTGTTTTATCATCATGCTGCGCCGCAGCAAATAAGCGGATGGCATACCCGGAAAATCCCACAAAGCCCCAAAAACCTTTTGAGGCCTCTTTTGCCGTGGTACAGGCAGGCACGACACTAGGCGCGCTTTTCAACAAGCCGCCGCTTGATCCGGTTGACCTGCGGATATTGCTTTCCCATGCGCTGGGCCTGACGCATGTGCAACTGGTGACACAATCGGAGCGCGCGCTGGATGCAAAAGAAGCCGACAGGGTATCTGGCCTGGTGGCACGCAGGCAAAAGGGCGAACCCATAGCGCATATCACAGGCGAGCGTGAGTTTTACGGCTTGCCTTTTATGGTGACGCCGGATGTGCTGATCCCTAGGCCGGAAACCGAATTGCTGGTGGAACTGGCCATCAAACGCCTCCCTGCAAACGGCAAGGTGCTGGATATGGGCACTGGCTCTGGCGCCATTGCGATAGCTATTGCCCATGAGAGGCCGGATGCTTCGGTAACTGCCACGGACATTTCGCCAGCGGCGCTTGAAGTAGCCAGGCAAAACGCGGAGCGCAACCTGCAATCGGTGGGCAGGGAGGTGGCCTTTTACCAGGGTAGCTGGTTTGAGGCGCTACCCGCGCCATCCCGCTTTGATGTGATTGTTTCCAACCCGCCCTACATTACAAAGGATGACCCACACCTTTCGCAGGGCGATCTCCGTTTTGAGCCGCCAGGGGCGCTAACCGACTTTGGCGATGGCCTTTCCGCCTTCCGCACGCTCGTTGCCCGAGCGCTTGCATGGCTACAGCCCAACGGATGGCTCCTGATG
>JAISIS010000009.1 GCA_031261905.1 Burkholderiaceae bacterium | reverse complement strand
AATAAGCAGTTTTGTTCATATGCCTCACTCCTGATTCAGCGGCCACTGCTGCGCTGCATGCAGCACGCGCAGGATGCGCACCGTCAACGTGTCTTCCGTGTACACGATGATGTAGTTTGCACGGACGACCATTTCTCGTGTGCCTTCAATCCTGCCAACACGGTAGAGCCTTGGATGTTCTGGAAGCCTCGCTGCCTTGGACTCGATATCGTCTTTCAGCCATTGTGCGGCATCAGGATTGTCGTCAGAGATGTAATCAACAATCGCCAATAGATCGGCCAGGGCCAACTGCGACCATTCAAGTTCTGGCACGGCGTTTCCTGTCGATCAGGGCTTGCGCCTCGTTCATTACCTGTTGATGTGATACGCTTGGCCTGCTATCGGCCAGAGCTTCATGCACTTTGGCCCTGAACCATTTGTCATGAGCTTGCGGGTCAGTGGCAAGGCCTGCGGGTAACCCTCCTTCTTTGGTGACACGGGTCAGGAATATCCGCACGGCATCCGAGACGGACAAACCAACATTTGCAAGTGTTTCGGTGGCATCAGCCTTCAGCTTGTCGTCTATGCGTATGTGCAGCATGGATGTTTGAGTGGCCATTGTAATTCTCCCAATGCTGGATGAGTTTTCATTATGTATCTCATTTGAGATGCGGTCAAGGGCGCAACTCTGCCTCGGAGATAACAAAAAATTAATTTCATGATAAATTTACATTTAAAATCAATCGCTTACGTAACTTAGCTAAGTAAACTTAGTCCAGTTAGTCCGGTTTTTGAAAATTTTCAAAAATTTCCTAAATAAAATCAACGCGCTGGAATTAACCCCCACTATAAGAAGAAGGGAAGCTTTTAAAATCCGGGTGAGAGGGGCATCAAATTATCAGGCGTGGCATTGATGTGATGTTTCGGTCTGGCGACGGCTTTCTGCGTTTGACAAGCGCGGCTTTATATAGCTATAATTTCAGTTTCGGGTCGTTAGCTCAGCTGGTAGAGCAGCGGACTTTTAATCCGTTGGTCGCAGGTTCGAGCCCTGCACGGCCTACCAAAAGAATCAAGGGGATTACGTTTGTGCGTAATCCCCTTCGCTTTATATAAATCAATCGCTTATCTCTTGAAATTCCCGCTGGATGCAAGGCCTGTAACAGATTGCATGGAAGTGTAAGGGCGGGTAAGCGTTTGTCATGGCGTCATACGCCTTTCCTGACGGATGGTTTTCAGGTGACGGAATCCATATTTGTCCGTGATACACTGAAATAAAGTGTCTCGGTTGAAAAATTGCCACGGAAAGGAATCGTATGTCACAAAAACCATCATTTGGAGCGCTCACCCTGGCGGTTGATGCGGTCATTGAAAGCTGTTTGTCTGAAAAACTGACTCATGGAACGGTTACGCTGGTTTCGTATGACGGGCAGATGGTTTATCACCGTGCGGCCGGCTTGGCCGATCCGGACAGCAATATCCCCATGCGGGAGGATTCGCTGTTTCGCCTGGCTTCCATTACCAAGATTTTCACCAGTGTTGCCGCTGCCGCGCTGATTGAGCAAGGCAAAATGCGCCTGGATGATCCGGTAACCAACTGGCTGCCGGATTTCAAACCGCGTACTGCTGACGGCAAGGTGCCTGTTATCACTATCCGCCATTTGCTTTCTCATACTGCGGGGCTGGATTATCGCTGGGCGCAGCCGGAAAATGGTGATTATGCGCAGGCGGGGGTGTCGGATGGCCTTGATATTTCCGGCCTTTCTATGGAGGAGAATATCAGGCGTATTGGTTCGGTTCCTCTGTATTTTGAGCCGGGCGCTTCATGGCGCTATTCGTTGGCTCCGGATGTGATGGGCGCGGTGATTGCCAGAGCGCATGGTTCGACTTTCCCCGATGCGATGAGGGATCTGGTGACGGCGCCGCTGGGCATGACTGATACATGTTTTGATGTGCCGGAAACAGGGCGGGGCCGGATGACGGCGCCTTATTTCAGGGACAACGGGCAACTTAAGCGTATGCAGGGTAATCAGCTGGTGCTTAATGAAGATGGCTGGCGTTTTCTCTTCTCGCCGGAAAGGGCGTTTAACCCGAATGAATATCCTTCCGGCGGCGTGGGCCTGGTTGGCACGGGCGCTGATTTGATGCGGCTGGTTGAGGCTATCCGTACGAACAGGATGCCAACTGTCAGTGAGGCCTTTATGCGGCAGATGTCCACTAATGTACTGCCCAATGGTATGCCGGATGATCCCAGCGCGGGTTTTGGGCTGGGCTGGGGTGTGCTGCTTGATCCGGCGCTGGCGGGTACGCCACAGTCGCCCGGTACGCTTTACTGGGGTGGCGTTTATGGGCACAAGTGGTTTGCCGATACGGCCAGAAAGCTTTCGGTGGTGATCATGACGACGACTGCTTCCATGACGCATAACGAGCCTGTTCCTACAGGCATCCGGAACGCCATCTACGCCAATTTGCCGGGATAGGCCGGAATATCTCTCAAACGAAAAACAGCGCCTCTCTGTATTCAGGGAGGCGTTAAAAATAATATTTCTGAAAATCATAAAGATTGGCAGGATTTTGCCGATTAAGATGTAATGAGTTATTTGCTGGGAAGGAGTTGAATTATGCAAACAGCAAACGTTACATCGGCAGCCGTTATGCGCCCGGTGAACGGGTATGTGCCGGAGGTGCTGGCCAATGCTGTTACCGCCGTGCGGGAGCCTGTTGCCGCCTCAATGGTTACGCTTTCGAATGAAGCCAAAGACCGTTATGTGGCCGACCAGAATGAATCTGAAACCAGCAGCGATGTTGTCAAACAGGCCGGGGAGGAAGCAATGGAAAAATCCGGGGCCAGTGAGGCCAGCGAAAGCGGCAAGGCTTCTGATCCGGTTGGCGATACGCTCAAGAAGTTGCAGCAATTGCTGAAGGAGGCGCAGGAGCGTCTGCGGGTTGCGCAACAGCAAATGGCCCAGGCAATGGCCGGGATGAAGAATGCCGGGGACGAGATGGAAAAGATGTCGGCCATGTTGAAGGTGCAGGCTGCGCAAACGCTGGTGATTTCCGCGCAGGGTGATGTGCTGCAGATCTATGCCGAAATCAACCAGGTTATGGAAGAGCAGCAAAAGCAGCACTGACAGCCGCGCAAGGCGCTGTACGCAGCCGGGCCGGATTGGTCTGGCTGATGGAAAATGATATGATGCGCGGATGCAACGGCGAAAAAAAACCTGGGGAGAACGATGGCGGCAGATTGCCCGTTGCTTTGTCGCCTCGCCAGGTCTGAGGGATGCCATCTCGCATGATCGTGTTGGCGATTATTACGCCCATAAAAAATATTTCAAAACCCGTTTTCCGCAGGACGAGGCGGGAACGTTCCCGCACTTCCTGGCGGTTGCCGCCATCATGAAGGATGAAGGGCTGTACCTGGCGGAGTGGATTGAATACCACAAGCTGGTGGGTGTGGATGCCTTCTTCATTTACGATAATGAATCATCGGATAATACGGCCGAGATTCTCGCGCCTTATATTGCGCGCGGGGATGTGGTTCATATTCCCTGGCCGGGCAAGCGCCAGCAGTTCAATGCCTATAACGATGCGTTAAAGCGTTTCCGGATGCAAACGCGCTGGCTGGCGTACATTGATGCGGATGAATTTATTGTGCCGCTGGCAAAGTCAACGGTTCCGGAGATTCTGGAAAACTATAAAAATGAGGTGGGGCTTTCCATGCACTGGCTCATGTATGGCGACAACGGGCAC
>JAISIS010000194.1 GCA_031261905.1 Burkholderiaceae bacterium | reverse complement strand
CCAGTTGTTGCCGCCAGCCACCACCTGCGCGCTACCCCGGTTCATCGGCGCGGCCAGTTGCACTTCCGGCACTTCGCGCGCAATAGCCATCGCGTCATCTTCCGTCAGGTTCAGGTTCGCCCCCGCGCCCATCCGCACGCCGGAAGCCGTGGTGGACCCTGGCAGGATGATAATCAGATTGGAACCCAGACTCTTGATCTGGCTTTGCACCCGCTCGCGCACGCCACCGCCTACGGCAATCATAGTAATCACCGCGCCCACGCCGATAATAATGCCCAGCATCGTCAGCGTCGAGCGCATCTTGTTCAGTCGCAGCGCGTTGATGGCAATGCGGAAGGTGGCGGCAAGATTCATTTCTTTGCCCCCGCCGGAGGATATTTCTCCAGTTCCTTCAGCGCGTCATTGGGCGTATTGGGATCGTCCGACAGCACCCTGCCATCCCGGAAGGTAATGATGCGGCTTGCGAAAGCGGCAATTTCCGGCTCATGGGTAACAATAACGATGGTCATGCCGGTACGCGACAATTTCTGCATCAGCGCCATGATTTCGATACTGGTGCGCGAATCCAGCGCGCCGGTCGGCTCATCCGCCAGGATCAGGGAAGGATTGTTGACCAGGCCGCGAGCAATCGCCACGCGCTGCTGCTGCCCGCCTGACAACTCCGCAGGGGTATGGTGTACCCGCTCCCCCAGCCCCACTTCCCCCAGACGCGCCAGGGCGCGTTCCTTGCGCTCTGCGGCATCCACTCCCGCATACAGCAGGGGCAATTCCACATTTTCCAGCGCCGAGGTACGCGGCAGCAGATTGAACTGCTGGAAGACAAAGCCGATCTGCTGATTGCGTATCATCGCAAGCTCATCGCCATCCATATCGGAAACCTTCTCGCCGCCCAGATAGTAGTCGCCCGATGTGGGAATATCCAGACAGCCGATCAGATTCATAAAAGTGGATTTGCCCGAGCCGGATTGCCCCATGATGGCGACAAACTCCCCTTCACCGATCGAGATGGATACATCATTCAGGGCAAACACATGGTTTGCCCCGGTCGCATATTCCTTTACCAGATGATATGTCTCAAGCAGTTTCATGGGCGCGCCGTTTGTCAGAACATGCGCGGGCCGCGCGCCTTTGAGGCCCCGCCACCGGAACCACCGCTTTCACCAGCGGCCTGCGTACCGATAATCACATCTGCACCCTCCGGCGGCCTGGAGCTAATCAGCTCAGTCATGGCGCCGTCGGACAATCCCAGGCGCACCTTCATTTCCACCGGATTGCCGTTTTCCAGGACATAAACGCGGCCAGTCGTGCTGCTGCTCCGCTTTTCCTCATACTCCCCGATGATTTTCTCGAATTTGGCTTTTTGTTCCTCATTCAGGATATCAAGCATCTGCTGATGCATTTCCGAGCGCGCCGCCTGGATATGCTTCTTGCGCTCGGCTTCCGGCGCCTGGTGCGCAACGGCAACCTTGCTGCGCATGGCCGTCAGAATACCTTCCGCCCGCGTCCGCTGATCATCATTCAGGCCAAGCTCCGCGCTCATCCGGTCAAGGAAAGCCGGAATCCAGTTGCCCCGCGTGCCGCGCGGGGCAGGCTTGCCCGCTGTTTCCGTACTCGGCAGCCGGTAGCGCATCGCGGCATTGGGAACCAGTTTCACGTTTTCGCGGGTATCCAGAATAATCCGCACATTCGCCGTCATGCCGGGAAAAAGCTCTTTCTTGGGATTGGCCGCGCTGACGATTACCACATAGGTAATCACATTGGAAACATTCTGCGCCGCCAGACGTATCTGCTTGACCTCCCCTTCAAAGGTGCGGCCCGGATAGGAATCCACGGTAAAAGTGGCCTTTTGCCCTACGCGCACCCGCCCGATTTCCGATTCGTCAATCGAGGTTTCCACCTGCATATCCATCAGGTCTTCCGCGATCACGAACAATTCGGGCGCTTGCAGGCTGGCGGCAACCGTCTGCCCCGCCTCCACGGTTTTCTTGATGACCGTGCCGTTCACCGGCGATTTGATGAAAGTCCTTTCCAGGTCTACCTTGGCCTGCGCCAGCATGGCCTCTTTCTGCTTGACCGAGGCTTCCGCGTTTTGCACATTGGCCTGCCCTACCTTGACCAGCTCAAGCTGTGCCTCGTATGTTGTTTTTACCGTATCGCGCTCGGCGGGCGACAGGAAGCCCCGGTCCACCAGCTTCAGGCGGCGCTCCATATCAATCCTGGCATTGGCAAGGTTCACGCGCTGGCGCGCCAGTTCCGCGCGCTGCATCATCGCCTGTGCCTTGGCGGAATCCACATCCGCCTGCATCTGCCTGACCTTGTATTCAAAAGTCTCCGGGTCAATCCGGGCAATCAGCTGCCCTTCTTTCACCTCACTGTTGAAATCAATGTGGATTTCCTTGATCTGCCCGGAAACCTGCGAACCCACCTGCACCGAAGTAACCGGATTCACCGTGCCGGAAGAACTCACGCTGGCGGTGATGGTTCCGCGCTTTACCTTCGCGGTCTTGTATTGGATGGAACCATTCCCGCGCGATATCACCCAGGCGGCGATGGCGATGATCAGTACGGCAAGGCCAGCCAGCAGCCCGATCCGCTTCTTTGTTGACATGGCTTTCAGCCCGCCAGACATGCCTTTCAAGTTGACCCGCTTCAAGTTCGCCCCTTTCCACAAGCACAAATAAACCCGATTTTACTGTTAATGCCGCCAATCGGCGCATCTTTTGTCACATATTTGCACGTATCGGGTAAAGCGGCAAAATTTTCCGCCCTGCAATTCGGACACAGGCAGAAGTTGGCTTATACTATCGTGCAACATTGCTCGGGAAAAGTATGCGAAAACGCTTCATCATCTCACTGGCCGCCAGCTTCGCGTTCGTCGTCAACGCTTTCGCGTCCGACCTGTCGCAGATTTACCAGGAAGCGCTGGTCAGCGATCCGCAATATGCCAGCGCGCGCGCCTCGCTGATGGCCGGGCAGGAGCAAAGCGTTCAGGGCTTTTCCCAGTTGCTGCCGCAAATCGGCGCGTCCGGCAGCTATAACCGCACAAAATATGAAAGCGTGCCGCATTCATCTGAAACGCGTTACGGCGTCAATCTGACCCAGCCGCTGTTTAACTGGGCAAGCTACCAGAACTATGAAAGAAGCAAGCTGGCCGTATCGGTCAGCGAAGCCCGTTTTGCCGCCTCGCAGCAGGACCTTATTATCCGCGTTGCCCAGGCATATTTTGATGTGCTCACCACCCAGGACGTGCTGGTTTTCGCGCAGGCGCAGAAAATCGCCATTGCCGAACAGCTTGAATCCGCCAAGCGCAGTTTTGAAGTGGGCACAACCACCATTACCGACGTGCACGAAGCGCAGGCCCGCTATGACCTTGCCGACGCGCAGGAATATGCCGCCGCCAGCGATCTGGAAATCAAACGCGCGGCCCTGCAGCAAATTATTGGCCACCTGCCGGATAATCTTGCCCGCCTACGCAAGGGCGTAAATGTCTCCGCGCCGGAACCCAACAAAATGAACGCCTGGGTCAATTATTCCGAGAAGCAGAATTACGATGTGGCCGCCTCCGAACTGGCGCTGGAAATGGCGAGACGCGACATTTCAATCAATCGCGCGGGCCATTACCCGACCGTTGATCTAGTGGCCGGATACAACCACACCAACAACGCCCGTGAGTTTGCTACCTCCGATGGCGGGAGAGTCCGCTCCGACAATTCAAGCACCGTTGGCGTGCAGTGGAATATCCCCATTTTCTCCGGCTACGCCATCACAAGCCGGGTACGGGAATCCATAGCGCTGGAAGACAAGGCGCGCAACGATCTTGTTGCTTCCCGGCGCAGCGCGGCACAGCTCGCGCGGGAGGCCTTTCTCGGCCTGAACAGCGGCCTTTCTCAAATCCGCGCGCTTGAGGCGGCGGAAGTCTCCAGCCTTTCCGCACTGGAATCCAACAAGCTTGGCTATGAAGTCGGCGTACGTATCAATATTGATGTGTTAAATGCCGAACAACAAGTCTTCTCCACACGCCGCGACCTGACGCAAGCACGGCACGCGGCAATCATGAACGCCCTGAAACTCAAATACGCCGCCGGCATCCTGAACGATAACGATGTTCAGGAAATCAACGCCCTGCTCGAAAGGTAAGACATTACGTCATACCGCCAATTTCTTGCTACGCATTAAAGATGGCGTACAATATGCAAATATTTAACCTTTAACTATAAAGAGCGCACGGCAGCGTGTTTGTGCAGGGTGTGCAGGGCGAGCTATGTTGGATGCATTGGGATTGAGAGCAAAAATCTTTGTTCTGGTTACCGCTGTGGTTATCGTGTCATTTATGACAACGGCGTGGGTTGTCACCATCAAAACGGTTGATATGGCAAAAGAAGAGGCCTTCAACCTTGCCGCAGAAACAGCGGACAAATACAAAAACGAAATCAAGGCCGAATTGCAGGGTGCGCGTGTTACGTCGGAAACGCTTTCCACCGTATTTGAGACACTGAAAACACACAATCTGACCAGCCGCCATATGATGAACGACATCCTGCAAAAGGCGCTGAAAAACAAGGAATACATCACGATATTATGCATTGCCTACATGCCCAACGCGCTGGATGGAAAAGACCACCAGTATGCCGGGGTAAAACCGGCTTACTCGCCCAGCGGCAGGTATGCGCTTTACTGGAACAAACTCGGCTCCAGAATTGAGCTTGAACCGTTGCCTGATAAGGATATTGAAGCAAGCGACTGGTGGAACGTTCCCAAAACAACCAAACACGAGTTCATTACAGACCCTTACCTGTATCATATACAGGGCCACCCCGTCATGCTGGCAAGCCTTGTTTTCCCGATACTGTATCAGGGAGAATTCATCGGCATCATTGCTTCGGACATTGCCCTGGACAAACTTCAGGAAATGGTTTCCCGGAAAAACACCCACATATCAGGCGGCTATACCCAGATTTTCTCGAACTCCGGTTCCATTGTGGCGCACTCGGATAAACGTTATCTGGGCAAGAACATTTCGGAAACGCTGGCCTCAAGCGACTCCCAAACCGTCAACGAGGTCAAGGACGCCATTAAAAATGGCAAAACCTATGTGTTAAGCGGCAATGATTTTTATACGGTATATACCCCGATCCACTTCAGCGAGGTGACAAGGCCTTGGTCGGTTGCCGTCAGTATCCCTATGGCGGACGTTTTGCAGAGAGCCAATTACATCAGAAATTACATCATCGCCGTTTTCGCCTTCTTCGTTGTCCTGCTTGCCATCGTCCTTTATCTGCTGACACGCAGCCTGACCCAGCCGATACGCCAGTTGGCCGACGCCGCACGTGAGTTGGGAGAAGGCAATTTCAACGTGGAAATGCCGCTGATCAAAAGCAATGACGAAATAGGCATGTTATCCAGGACATTCAGGTCCATGGTGGCGGAAATTGACAGCCTGATCGGC
>JAISIS010000025.1 GCA_031261905.1 Burkholderiaceae bacterium | reverse complement strand
ACCACGGCGCCGACCGTTGTCTATGAGGTGCTGTTGAAGAAAGGCGCGCTGCTTCAGGTGGACAACCCCTCCAAAATGCCGGAGCCGGGGGCCATTGAGGAAATCCGCGAGCCTATCGTTACCGTCAATATCTATGTGCCGCAGGAGTATGTAGGCCCGATGATTACCCTGTGTAACCAGAAGCGCGGCATCCAACTGGATATGCACTACCACGGCAAGCAGGTGCGGCTGGTTTACGAGATGCCGATGGCTGAAATCATGCTGGATTTCTTTGACCGCATGAAATCCTTGTCGCGCGGATATGCCTCCATGGAATATGAGTTCAAGGAATACCGCCCATCGGACGTGGTCAAGGTGGATATGCTGATCAACGGCGAGAAAGTGGATGCGCTTGCCATCATAGTACACCGTTCCAACGCCCAGTTCCGCGGGCGTGCGGTGGCGGCGAAGATGCGGCAGTTGATCCCTCGTCAAATGTTCGATGTGGCGATTCAGGCCGCGATCGGTTCCACGATTATTTCCCGCGAAAACGTCAAGGCGTTGAGAAAGAACGTGCTGGCCAAGTGTTATGGCGGCGATATAACCAGGAAACGTAAACTGCTGGAGAAACAGAAAGCGGGCAAGAAGCGTATGAAACAGGTAGGATCGGTGGAAGTCCCGCAGGAAGCATTTCTCGCAATCTTACAAGTGGACGAGAAATGAGCTTTCAGTCAATTCTGAGTAATTTCGCGCTGATTCTTTTTGTCTTGATGATCATTACAGGAATTATCTGGTTCCTGGATGTTTTTCGTTTCTCAAGAAATCGCCGCCGCGCCGCTGATGAGGCGCTGGCCGCCTGGGACGCGCGTCAGGAGCAGCTTCGCGTGGAAGGCATAAAACCGGATGAAAACGGGCGCAAGGAACTTGAGGAGAAGCTGTTAAAGCAACCGGTATGGATTGAATATTCAGGCAGCTTCTTTCCGGTCATTGCCGTTGTTTTCTTCCTGCGCTCCTTTTTGTATGAGCCGTTCAAGATACCCTCCAGTTCCATGTTGCCCACACTGGAAGTCGGTGACCTGATTCTCGTGAACAAGTTTACCTACGGCATCCGCCTGCCCATCATCAACAAGAAGGCCATCAGCCTTAATGACCCGGAGCGCGGCGATATGGTGGTGTTCAAATATCCCAGGGACCCGTCGCTGGACTACATCAAGCGCGTTGTCGGCGTGGGCGGTGACAGGGTCGTTTACCGCAACAAGCGGCTGATGGTGAATGGCGTACCCGCCAGATACCAGCCCATGCAGGACTACCTGGATCCCGAAAGGCTGACCTATTCCCGGCAATTCACGGAAGAAATCGCGCCGCTGAAACACCGGATACTGAACGATGACGGCGCACCCTCTTACGTTCCCAATCCGGACACCTTTCCGTACCGCAGCATGTGCTCGTACAATACAGACGGGTTTGCCTGTACCGTGCCCAAAGGGTACTACTTCATGATGGGCGACAACAGGGATAATAGCCTGGACAGCCGCTATTGGGGATTTGTGCCGGACGAGTATATTGTGGGCAAGGCGTTCTTTGTCTGGATGAATCTGGGCGATATGAAGCGGATTGGACGGGTAAAGTAAAGGCAGAGGCGGAATCATGATTTTTCGCGGCGTTGCCGGGATGAGCCGGTCATGGATAAACTGAAGGTGTTGCAGGAACGGATGGGGCATGTATTCAGGGATGAAGCGCTCCTGAATACGGCGCTGACGCATCGCAGTTACAGCAGCCGCCATAACGAGCGGCTTGAGTTTCTGGGCGATGCCGTCCTGAACTGCGTGATGGCCACGCTGCTGTATGAACGTTATGCCGATCTGGATGAAGGCAGCCTTTCCCGCCTGCGTTCCGGCCTGGTCAGACAGCAGGCCCTTTTCGATGTGGCTAAAAGCATAGCGGTTTCCTCCTTCATGCGGCTGGGGGAAGGCGAGCTGAAAGGCGGCGGTCTCGAAAAGCCCTCCATTCTGGCCGACGTCATGGAAGCCTTGTTTGGCGCGGTGTTTCTGGATGCCGGTTTTGAAACGGCGCAGCGCGTTATCTGCGAATTGTTTGCGCCGTTTCTGGACAGGATTGATTCCGCCAGCCTGGGGAAGGACGCCAAAACCCGTTTGCAGGAATACCTGCAAGGGCGCAAAATCGCCCTGCCCGAATACCATGTCATTGCCACGCGCGGCGCGGCGCACAAGCAGGAGTTTGATGTCGAATGCGTGATTCCCAGGCTGAAACTGCGCACGTGTGGTTCAGGAAGCAGCCGCAGGGCGGGAGAACAGGAAGCCGCCCAACAGGCGCTGGAATTGATAAAATTGATGCCATCGCACGATGCCCTCCCTGAGGCGGGAAGCGGGAAACCGGAAACACCGGAGAAGCGGGCCGATGTCTCCGCAGACCGGAAATTGCCTTAATGCAGGGAAGTGAAGCAGACATATGACAAACAAAGAAAGTCCAGATGCTTTTCGTTGCGGCTATGTCGCTATCATTGGTCGCCCCAATGTCGGTAAATCCACGTTGATGAACGAATTGATCGGCGCCAAGATCAGCATCACTTCAAACAAGGCGCAAACCACGCGGCACCGGATCATGGGGATTCAGACCGATGATGACACCCAGTACATTTACATTGACACACCGGGTTTTCAGACGCGCCATAACAACGCGCTGAACAAGAACCTGAACAAGACGGTCAGCAATACGCTGCAATCTGCGGATGTCATTCTGTTCCTGATTGAAGCCGGAACCTTCGGGTCGGCGGATGAGCAGGTGTTAAAGCTGATTCCGAAAGATGTGCCGGCCATTCTGGTAATCAACAAGACCGATCGAATCAAGGATAAGGCAAGCCTTTTTGCGTTTGCCGAAGACGTGGCGGCCCGACATGCCTTTGCGGCCATTGTGCCGGTATCCGCCCGCAAGCGCTTTCAGTTGGGGCAGCTTGAGGAGGAAATACGCAAGCTCCTGCCGGAAAGCGGCCCCATCTTTGAAGCGGATGACGTAACAGACCGCAGCGAGCGCTTTATCGCGGCTGAAATCGTCCGCGAGAAGATATTCCGTTTCTGTGGCGATGAGTTGCCTTACACCAGCACAGTGGTGATTGAGCAATTCGAGCGCAAGGAGAGGCTGCGCCGGGTGTTTGCCGCCATTCTGGTTGACCGCATGTCGCACAAGGCCATGATGATCGGTTACAAGGGCGAGCGCTTAAAGGAAATGTCCTCCGAAGCCAGACAGGATATGGAGAAGATGTTTGGCGTACCGGTGTATCTTGAAATATGGGTCAAGGTCAAATCCGGCTGGGCGGATAATGAAGCCGGTTTGCGGGCTTATGGTTACGAATGAGCAGGGACGGCACTTCCCGGCCGGGAAAGGCGCGGCTGCGGCAAAACACCGCCAGCCGGGCGCGCGCAGGCGCTCGCAACCGGAATTGCGCATTCAGGACCAGCCGGGCTTTGTGCTCCATAGCTATGTTTACAAGGAAAGCAGCCTGATCGTAGATGTTTTCTCGCGGGATTACGGTCGGATGGCATTGCTTGCCAAAGGTGTCAAGAGGCCTCATTCCCGTTTAAGGGGTGTGTTGCAAACCTTCCAGCCGCTTTCGCTTGACTGGAGCGGCAAATCGGAATTGCGCACCCTGGTATCCGCCGAGTGGGTGGGCGGGCTTACCCCACTTGAGAACTCGGCGCTTTTTTACGGTTTTTACCTGAATGAGCTGCTTCTCAAGCTGACGGCGCGGGAAGACCCGCATCCGGGATTATTTGATTATTATGTGAAGGCGTTAACGCGCCTTGCCCATACGGAATCCGCCCAGATAGTGCTGCGGCAGTTTGAGCTGGCTATCCTGAAGGAAACCGGCGTGGCTGCGGATTTATCGGTCAGTGCGCATGACGGCAGGCGCGTTGACCCGGATGAAATTTACGTAGTGGACCCCGAAGGCGGACCCCGGCCCGCAAGGATGGGTGATACAACGCCCAGGGTATCGGGCAAAACCCTGCTGGATATGGTTGGAGATGATTACTCCGATCCGGCAACGCAGGTACAGAGCAAACTGTTGATGCGCGCGCTGTTGGCGCACCACCTGAATGGCGCGCGGATACAGACAAGGCAAATCCTTATTGACCTGATGCAGTTATAAGGCGGAAAACCATGAAACACGCCCAAATCCACGGCAGGCAGCACCCGGCTATCGAGCTTGGTGTGAATATCGATCATGTGGCAACCCTGCGTAACGCCAGGGGGACAGCATATCCCGATCCGGTCCGTGCGGCTCTTCTGGCCGAACAGGCTGGTGCGGACTGTGTTACCCTGCACCTGAGGGAAGACCGCCGCCATATACGGGATGCCGATGTCAGGGACATCCGCCCCCTGCTGAAAACACGCATGAACCTGGAATCGGCCATCACCCAGGAAATGCTGGATTTTGCCTGCGGGATAAAACCGCAGGATGTATGCCTGGTGCCTGAACGCCGCGAAGAACTGACGACAGAAGGCGGGCTGGATGTCGTCCGGTATTTCGATGCCGTGCAGAAGGCTGTGCGGCAACTGCAAGGGGAGGGCATTCGCGTCAGCCTGTTTGTTGACCCTGATGCCGTGCAAATCCAGGCGGCAAAGGAAACCGGGGCGCCAGTCATTGAACTGCATACAGGCGCGTATGCCGAAGCACAGGGGGATGCCGCCATGCGGCGCGAGCTTACACGCATCTATTCCGGTGTCAGGACAGGCGTACACGCGGGCTTAAAGGTCAATGCCGGCCACGGGCTGCACTATAACAATGTACAGGCCATTGCAGCCATTGCCGGGATTGCCGAATTGAACATTGGCCATGCCATTGTGTCGCACGCGCTTTTCACGGGCTGGGAGAATGCCGTCCGCGAGATGAAAGCCATCATGACGGCATCCCGTTTTCCGGTTGCCTGAAACGTCAGGAACACAGCATGATTTACGGTATAGGTACAGACATCCTCCAGATTTCCAGGCTCAGGGCCGCACTGGATCGCCGGGGTGAACGCCTGGTGAGGAAAATCCTGGGGCCGGAAGAAATGCAGCGTTACCTGCACCGAAAGGCCAGAGTCGAAGCGCGAGGGTTGCGCTACCTGGCCACACGCTTTGCCGCAAAGGAAGCCTTTTCCAAGGCGATAGGCCTGGGAATGCGGATGCCGATGACATG